>DATGWQ010000041.1:0-1760 GCA_035299385.1 Bacteroidales bacterium
TGCATAACTAGAATAATAGTTATATATTTGGTGTAACATTAACCAATAAACCAAAATCATGGCAAATGTTATATCAAAAAACCAGAAAGTTCCGGGCTTCGATGAGATAGTCTTCGACCACAGGAACAAAGAGTACGGTGCTTACGTATTACGCAGGCAGTACAGGAGGAACCTCTTAATTTCAATGTTAATAGGTGTGCTGATCATGGCAATCCTTGTGATAATACCTTTTCTGAACGCCAGGGCAGACGATTCCGGCCCCAAAAACATCAAGGAGATCAGTGTTATTATCAATGCCATGGAAAAACCTCTTGAAAAAGTTGTAGTTCCTGAAGAACAACCACGGCCCAAGGAAGAAATGAAGGTCGAAAAGTTCGTACCTCCGGAAGTAGTGGATACTGTTTCCGACAAGGATTTCGGACTGATGACGGCTGAGGAACAGTCGGTAAAAGTGGTAAATGACACTGTAATAGACCTTCCTGTGGAAATAAAGCCTGAAGTGGAAGACCAGGTAAAGGAGCAGGAGCCATTCATTGTTGTTGAAGAGCCGCCGGTTTTCCCCGGGGGGCTTGAAGCCCTTTTGAGGTACGTCGCCACAAATGTGGTTTACCCTGAGATCTGCCGCGAGAACAACATTCAGGGCAGGGTGATAGTCAAGTTTTGCGTTACAGCAACAGGAGGGGTCAGCATGATAAGCATTCTCAAAGGCATTGATCCTGAACTTGACAGGGAGGCAATGAGGGTCGTTTCAACTTTACCTGCTTTCAAACCCGGCAAACAGGGAGGAAGGCCTGTTCCGGTCTGGTTCATGCTGCCGGTACTTTTCAAGCTCGATGTCAAATAAATATAGATGCATGGCTCTGCCAGGTATGAGCCATGCATCCCTTTTATCAGATCAGTGACGCCCTGCGGGGCGTCTCTGTTATTATCAGCTTTTCTTCCTTTTGAGCGTAATGGGAGTCTCCCCGTCCTGCCAGACGGCTTTCCCGCTCATATTCTGATCATCGACTACTTTCAGCGAAAACCTTACGACATCACTCTCGAAGCTTGTCTGGTAGATTACCGAATCCTGTTTCACCTTCACCCAGTCTGACGGAAAACGTTGGGCTCCTTCAAAGACCATGGTTACGGTGTCATTCTTAATAATGACATTGCCGAAAGTGGAGCCTTCCGGTGCATTGGGAGCATCGAACTGCCACTCGCCCGCGAGTTCTTTCAATGACTGCGCACGGATGATGGATGAGGATAACAGCATTACGACGGTTATGAAAAAATATACAAGAATGCGTTTCATTTTTTTAACTTTAGAGAAACTTCAGGTCCTCACGCCCACAATTCTTTTCCTTAGAATAACGTCTGTTTCGCCGTCTTCCCAGACAGCTTTACCGCTCATGTTCTCCTTGTCGATTATCTTAAGTGAAAACACAACAGTAGCCTGGTCAAACTTTACCTGGTAAATGATTGAATCATTCCTCACCTGTATCCACGAAGATGGATATTCCTCTATATCATCAAATGACATTATTATGGCATCCGGCTTCATTACAAGACTGCCGCTGGTCGATCCCGGAGGTGCATCCGGTGCCTCAAACTTCCAGTCGCCGGTATAGTTCTCCTTTATCATTGCGCCCGAACTCTCAACCGCAGCTGATTTCATCTGGCCATTGGAAATGAACGGGAGACACGTTACGAGCATTCCGGCAATTACCAGCAGTTTTATTCTGTTTCTCATTGACTTATATATTAATAAATAACAAGGA
>DATGWQ010000042.1:0-2440 GCA_035299385.1 Bacteroidales bacterium
GATTCGGGATGGAACTGGACACTGCATATGTCGTAATTCCTGTGGCTTAATGCCATAATGTGCCCGTCAGCATCAATGGCTTCGATCCTCAGGCAATCGGGAAGCGACAAGGGATCGACAGCCCAGGAATGATATCTGCCCGCATTTATTACTTCGGGCAATCCGTGAAATATATAATGCCGGGGTTCAGAAAATTTCACCGGCGTGGCAACACCGTGATATACTGATTCCAGGTTGACCAGCCTTCCGCCGAAAACCTCGGCAATGGCCTGCTGGCCGAGGCAGACACCGAATATCCTCTTTGATGACTTGTACCTGTCAATGAGAGGTTCAAGAAGGCCTGCCTCTGACGGAACACCCGGGCCGGGAGATAAAATGATACCGTCGTAGCTTTCCGCTTCTTCAAGGAGGATCTCATCATTCAGAACTACATCGGTCTCGTGCTCACTGTATCTTCTGAGTATATGAACCAGGTTATAGGTGAATGAATCATAGTTGTCGAAAACAAGTATTCTTGCCATATTCAATAATTTACATATTTGACAGCCTGTTTCAGGGCGAGCCTCAGTGCATCGAGCTTGTTTGCAACTTCATTGAGCTCGTTTGCCGGTGAAGAATTCACGACTATGCCTGCACCTGCCTGGTAGTTCAGAAACCCGTCCCTGCTCAGGAATGACCTGATGATTATTGCGTGATTCAGGGTGCCGTCCAGGCCGACATACCCGATTGCACCGCCGTAATACCCCCTCGGGCGACCTTCGAGCCTGCTTATAAGCTCTATTGCCTTATGTTTTGGCGCCCCCGAAAGAGTGCCTGCAGGGAATGTGTCTGCAAAAACAGCATAAGGCGAAACTGTGCGGGGAAGGTCTCCGGTTACGGTCGAGACAAGATGCATGAGATGTGAGAAAGTCTGTACTTCGCGGTATATCTCCACCTGTACATTTGAGCAGTTGCGGCTGAGATCATTCCTCGCAAGATCAACAAGCATGACGTGCTCAGAATTTTCCTTTGGATCGGCAAGCAGCTGCTTTGCTGCGGAAATGTCGGCCTGTATGTCGCCGGTGCGGCGTATTGTGCCTGCTATCGGGTTAATCGTCGCTTTCCCGTCGCGCACCTTTATCTGGGCTTCCGGCGATGAACCGAATATCCGGTATGAGATGTAGTCAAAATAAAACAGGTAAGGTGACGGGTTCACGGAACGCAGCGCCCTGTAGACATTGAATTCATCACCGCTGAATTTCTGCCTGTACCTTCGTGAAACGACAAGCTGGAAAACATCACCTGCAGAGCAGTGCTTCGCAGCTTCCTTTACCATTTTCATGAAAGTGAGGTCATCTGTATCGCTTTGTTCTTCACCGGCAAGCGCAAAAGGCCAGCTCGTGGAATTATGATTTGCCAGGAGGGACATGATCCTGTCACTTTCGTTGCACGGCAGGTTGTCATCATAATATTCAGTAACAGTCAATGTATTATTGAAGTGATTGAATGTGAGTATGACCTTGTAGAAATCATACCTCAGCAGGGGAACTTCCCTGTCAGCCAGTGCCTTTTCGATAAGGACGGAATCATATTTTTCAAAAAGGACCGCGCTCTCAAATGAAGTGAACCCGAAAAGCCCGTGTGTGACTTCTGGCATTCCATCGTTGATGATATCAATTGAATCAAGGAAAGACGTTATATGGCCGGAGATATTCCTTATTTCAGAAATTTCTTCGCTGCCATCGGGGAAACTCGATCTTATGCTTTTCCCGCCGGCTTCAATTCCCATTAACGGATTAAGGCATATGTAGGAGAAGGCGTTGGTGCGCGAGCTGTAGTCCGTGCATTCGAGCAGGAGGGAGCAGGGATAAACATCCCTGAGCCTCAGGTAAACTCCTACAGGTGTGAGCGTATCGCCTGGCAGTTGCCTGTGCATGTATTTTAAGTGATATTTTTTATTCATTTCTCAAGTGTTTGGATTATCAAAAAAAAAGGGAGCCTGCAGTGTTAAGCAGACTCCCTCTTATAATTTATGGTTAGTTTATTCCTTTCAGTTCACAGATGGGTACAGGCGCTCAACACAACTGATTATTAAGCTGCGCCACCACCATGAACCGTTCTGAGAAATGCTTGTCATTTAATTTTCTTCGGAGGTAAAGATATTAAATATTTGTAAAAAACAAATTTCTCACCTTGCGACCACATGAAAACACCCCTGCTGTCTTTCGTATGTCGCCCAGCATTTCTTTTCCTGTTTCAGCTGCCAGATCACTTCTGCAAGGGCTTCCTTCATATACCACCTGTCGCATTCCGTCACATCATACTTCAGGATTGAAAAATGCGCATATGAGATGTCGAATGCATTCCCGTTGAGATGGGGGCTGTTGTCGGAAACATTTCCGTTTGTCCTCCTGAGGCCCCTGAGCTTTTCAGAAGTGCGCGTCATCGATGTTACGAGGAA
>DATGWQ010000043.1:0-18627 GCA_035299385.1 Bacteroidales bacterium
TGCTGCGGCACCTGTCTGCAACAAGATACTCGATGCAGCACTTGTAATAACCGGACCTCCGGTGCTGTCAGCAGTCGTATCAAAGACAGACATCATCTGCAACGGGTCTGCCAATGGAACCATAACCATCTCTTCACCTGCAGGAGGATTCGGAACTTACCAGTATTCAATAAACGGGGGGACTACCTGGTCCGGTTCGGGTAACTTCACAAATCTCATACCCGGCGCTTATAATGTAATGATCAGGGATGGCGCAGTTCCAACATGCGCTCTCACTCTCGCACCAGCACTCACTATTACCGAGCCACCGGCATTATCTGCAGCAGTGGCCAGCACCAATGTAACATGCTTCGGATCAACAGACGGAACAATAACTGTATCCGGTCCTGCCGGAGGGTCAGGCACCTTTGAATACAGTATTAACGGAGGAGGATCGTGGCAGGCTTCCGGGAACTTTGTAAATCTTGCTCCCGGAACCTACAATGTACAGATAAGGGACGCTGTCAACACGACATGCTACAAAGTGATCGATCCGATGAGACTGATCATTCAGCCGGCAGTTCTGAAAGCAACAGTTGCTTCAGCAATGATATCATGCCATGGAGCGAATGACGGGACAATCAATATTACAGCTCCCTCCGGCGGATCAGGAACCTACCAGTATACAATTAACGGAGGAACATCATGGGGTGCATCCGGCTCTTTCGCCGGCCTTGCTCCGGGAAGTTATGATATAAGGATAAGAGATGCGGCAAATACCGCCTGCGAAATCATTCTCAATCCGGGTCTGTCCATCACTGAACCCGATGCACTCAGCGGAATGGTAATGAAGACCGATATAACCTGCAATGCAGCAGCTGACGGGAAAATAACCATAACCAACCCGCTTGGTGGTTACGGCACTTACGAATTCAGCATAAACGGTGGCGGTGCATGGCAGATTTCAAATTCCTTCACCGGGCTGTCTGCAGGAACCTATAATGTAATTATGCGAGACCGGGTGAAGACGAGTTGCACTCTCATACTCAATCCTGCTCTTGTGATCACTGAGCCCTCCGCCCTGAGCTCTGTGCTAACGTCGACAGACATCACCTGCTTCAATGCAAACGACGGCACAATAACGATATCACTTGCAGCAGGCGGATACGGAACATACCAGTATAGCATCAACGGAGGAGCAACATGGGTCGGATCAGGTAATTTCACCAACCTGGCACCGGGTACATACAATGTCCAGATGCGTGATGCAGGAAGCCCGACATGTGTCCTCATTCTTAATCCAACACTGGTTATAACCCAGCCATTTGCACTCAGTGCAACTGTTTCAAAAACTAATATTACATGCTTCGGCGCTGCAGATGGAACAATTACTGTAAGCGGCGCTGCCGGAGGTTACGGAACCTATGAATATACAATTGACGGAGGGGCCACTTGGCAGGCTTCGAATGTCTTCACAGGCCTGACAGGCGGATTTTATAATGTGAAGCTGAGGGATGCCCTGAAGACAACCTGTGTCTTCACGGTAAATGCTTCACTCAACATCATCGAGCCTTCAGTGCTGAATGCCGGCGTCACAAAGACAAACATAACATGTAACGGCGGAAATAACGGGACGATAACCATATCTTCTCCGACCGGAGGTTACGGAACCTATGAATACACAATAAACGGCGGAACAACCTGGCAGGCATCCGGATCTTTCACCGGGCTTGTGCCGGGAACGTACAACGTCAAGATCAGGGATGCTTCCAAGACAGGATGTATTATAACTCTGAATGCAGCACTCGTCATAACTGAACCTGCAGCACTTGCAGCAACACTTAACAGTACGAACATAACCTGTTTCGGTGCAAACAACGGTTCCATATCAATCACCGGAGCTGCCGGAGGTTATGGAACATATGAATATACAATTGACGGAGGAGCTACCTGGTCGGTCAGCAATGTATTCAATGGCCTTGCACCGGCAACATACAATGTCAGGATGAGGGATGCAGTAAATACAAGCTGTATACTTATTCTTAACGGCGCACTTCCGATAACACAACCACCTGTCCTGGATGCAGCATACACCAAAACCGATGTTTCCTGCTTCGGAACAGCAGACGGGATCATAAATATAACAGGAGCTACAGGAGGCTATGGCACTTACCAGTACTCAGTCAACGGAGGCGGCTCATGGCAGCCGACAGGTAATTTCACCGGCCTTGTTCCAGGTACTTACAATGTACAAATCAGGGATGCTGCACAACCATCTTGCGCTCTCACTCTCGCTCCCGCTCTTTCTATTACACAGCCCGCCGTACTTAATGCAACTGTTGCAGCAACAATGATAACCTGCAACGGGACAAATGACGGAACGATAAACATAACTGTTCCATCAGGAGGTTACGGAACATATGAATACTCGATCAATGGAGGAACATCGTGGTCAGGAACTACTCTTTACACAAACCTGGCACCGGGCAATTATGATGTGAGAATAAGGGACGCTGCACATTCAGGATGCTCAGTGATTTTACGCGGCGCACTCTCAATTACTGAACCTGCTGCTCTTACAGGAAGTGTAAGCAGCACCAATGTCACCTGTAACGGAGCATCGGACGGAACGATTACGATCACCGGAGTTTCAGGAGGATACGGCACGTATGAATACACTATCAACGGTGCGGCAGGATGGCAGGCAGCTTCAAGCTTCACAGCACTCGGCCCCGGATCGTACGATGTCCGAGTCAGGGACAAGGCACATCCCTCATGCGAGAAAACTCTGAATGCATCATTGGTTATGACGCAGCCAAATGCACTCACCGCAACTGTTACCAAAACCAACATTTCCTGTTTCGGCGCGAACGATGGTTCAATCGTAATTACCGGAGCAGCAGGAGGATATGGCACATACGACTACAGCATAGACGGCGGATTGACCTGGCAGTCATCAGGCACCTTTATGGGCCTTATACCGAATACATACAATGTTATGTTGCGTGACGCAGCACATATTGCCTGCGCCGTCACACTTCCCCCGGTACTGGTCATTACACAGCCTGCTGTTCTCTCAGGAACAGTTGCTTCAACCAACGTAACCTGCAACGGCGCTGGTGACGGAACAATAACAGTCAGTGCACCTCTTGGAGGATACGGCACTTACGAGTACAGCATCAATGGCGGTGCTGCATGGCAGGCTTCGGGAAGCTTCTCAGCTCTTGCCCCCGGCTTCTACAACGTTCAGATAAGGGATGCTGCCCATACGGGTTGTGTGAAGACACTTAACGGATCATTGCAGGTTTCAGAACCTTCAGTCCTTGCTGCAGGCATCACAAAGACGAACGTGACATGCAACGGATCGACTGATGGTACGATAACAATTATAGGGGCATCAGGCGGTTACGGTACCTATGAATTCAGCGTCGGAGGAGCATGGCAGGCGTCAGGCTCATTTACCGGCCTCCCACCGGCAACATACACGGTCAGCATAAGGGATGCCGCACATACGGGTTGTGTCAGGGTGCTTGATCCTGCCCTTGTTATCACCCAACCGGCAATCCTGAGTGCAACTGTGAATCCAACAATGATCACCTGCAACGGAGCCAATGACGGCATTATAAACATTACAGGTGCTGCAGGCGGGTACGGGCTATACCAGTACACGATAAATGGCGGAACATCATGGCAGGGTTCAGGCACATTCATGAACCTGGCCCCGGCCAACTATGATGTAAGAATTCGTGATGCCATGAACCCGGCATGCGTGATCGTACTTAATGGCTCTCTCCCGGTTACCGAACCCGGCGTTCTGAATGCAACACTTGCAAGAACAAATGTCACATGCTTCGGCGGATCGGATGGTACAATCACCATTTCTGCTCCGACAGGCGGTTACGGCACATACGAATACAGTGTCAACGGAGGCGGATCATGGCAGGCTTCAGGTAACTTCAGCTCGCTCAGTCCGGGTAATTACACAGTCCTGATCAGGGATGCAGCTCACACAATGTGCATGAAACTCCTCGACGGCGCATATGCGATCACACAGCCTGCAATGCTGACAGCTACAGTCAACAAAACTGATATTACGTGCAACGGTGCAAATAATGGAAGCATAAGTATTACGGCAGCAGCGGGCGGCAGCGGAACATACGAATATTCAATAAACGGCGGCACATCATGGCAGGCATCAGGCAATTACATAAATCTGCTGCCTGGAAATTATGACGTCAGGATACGCGATGCTGCTGCAACGGGATGTACCACGATCCTCTATCCCAACCTGGTTATATCAGAACCTCTTGTCCTCAACATGACAAGCACAGGCAATATTATCCTCGACTGTTTTGACGACAAGGATGCAATGGGGACATTCTTCGGGTCTGGAGGAACTTTGCCATACACCTTTGCTGTGACAACCAACACTACAGGTGCAACCATACCTGCATCGGGATTCAATTCACAGTCATTCTTCAATGGCGGTTCAGGTACAATATCAGTCACTGTAACGGATTCAAAAGGCTGTACTGCTTCAGCCACAATTACCGTTACTCAACCTGCACTTCTGACACCGGGAACTGTCTCAGCCGACCAGGTAATATGCAGCGGACAGAATCCTGCACTGATAAATGAAACTGTTCCTGCAACAGGAGGTCCGGGTGCATACACGTACCAGTGGCAGTACTCAGCCATGGCAGCAGGACCGTTCATTACTATTGCAGGTGCCACATCGGCAACTTATACTCCTCCTGCAGGCGCAACAGCAACGCTGTATTACCGAAGGATGGTATCCTCAGGCATATGCAGTCCCGTCTACAGCAATGTAATTGAAATTAAAGTGAATCCTCTGCCGCTCGGAACACTTGCCGGCGGTGAGATAATATGCCCGGGACAGACGTCGAAACTGAACGTGAATATCCCTGTTGGAACAGGTCCGTTCGATGTGGATATCGAGAATTATCCGGGGGTGACAGTTGCAGGATATGCCAGTGGAGCAGATATTAACGTGAGCCCCGCAGTAACAACAACTTACAAGCTCCTGCGCATCCGTGATGCAAACGGCTGTACAGTGACCAGTCCGTCATTCAACCTGATGGGTACGGCAACAGTAACAGTCAGAACACTTCCTGCAATAGTCACTTCACCTGCAGCAAGGACAGTTTGCGAGTATGCCATGACAAGCTTCAGCGTTAGTGCCACAGGTTCTGACCTTACCTACCAGTGGTACGTGAATGAAGGAAGCGGATTCACAGCATTGACCGATTCAGGTCCGTACATAGGCTCGAACACATCTACACTCAGCATATTCGGTACAACAAGACTTATGAACGGGTATGTATACCATGTTGTCGTATCTGGTTGCTCAACCACTCTTACTTCAGCAGACGCAGTCCTCACAGTTAACCAGTTGCCTGAGATTCAGATACAGCCTAAGGATACAACGGCATGCCTTGGAGCCGGAGCCCAATTCTCTGTTACGGCAACAGGAGCGGCAATCAGCTACACCTGGCAGGTAAGCAGCGGGGCAGGATTCGTGAATGTTGTGGATGATGCAACAATAAGCGGTTCAGCAACGAATACGATTACAATAGTCAATGCTCCTGCTTCATACAACAATAAGATCTTCAGGGTTAAGCTTACTGGAGCATGCGGGGCACCGCTTTACTCGAACTTTGCGATACTGAAGATAAATCTTTCCCCGACTGTGTCGATCAACCCTGTCAATAAGGCTATTTGTGACGGCGGTGGCCCGATAGTGTTCTCAGCTTCAGGATCCGGTCAGATCGATTCTCTCAGGTGGCAGGTCTTCAGCGGCGGTACCTGGAAAGATGTTCATGATGATGCAGTTTACAGCGGCTCTTCTTCACAGCAGCTCACACTGATGACCATCCCGTTAACATTCAATGGAAATCTTTACAGGATGGCAATCAAGGCGAAATGTATAACAGTGTACACCAATACGGCATTGCTGACAGTGAATTCAAATCCTGTTGTGAACTTTGCCGGAGTAGATCCTGTTAAGGCATGCGGCGGAGTTCCGGTTACACTTCATGGAAATCCAACCGGAGGTTCAGGCACTTATACACAGCACCTCTGGACAGGTGATGTCGGGCCTCTGAGCAATTATTACATTGAAGGGCCGGTATTCAAGACATTGATGGCATCAAGCTATATGTTGAATTACAGGGTGAAGGACAGCAATGGGTGTTATGGAAGTGATGACCTTACAGTAACTGTCGACAGTCCCTCAGCTGACTTCATAAAGAGCATACCGAGCGGATGCACACCTCTGGATGTGACATTCACAAAAGACATGACCGGCCTTGTCAAATTCTGGTGGGATTTTGGTGATGGTACCCCGATCGATTCCGTGAATGCCAATCCGGCTCACACATTTGTGAACACTAATCCTTCATCACTTGAGTACTTTGATGTGAAGCTGAGGGTAAGATCTGCAGGAGGGTGTGAAGATACCTATACATCGCAGGTGATCTCATACCCGAGAACCAATGCAGCCTTCACTTTAAGCAATGATACAGTCTGCAGCGGAGGAAGCATTACATTCACATCTGCGCCGGGTGCAAACAAGTATTTCTGGGATTACGGGGACGGAAGCACCGGTTATTCACTCAATGAGGTGTCGCCTCACACATTCATTAATATAACGGCAGCGCCGGTCACAAGGACAGTTACATTGACGACCACTTCATTCTATGGATGTACCGATACGAAGACTTCCACTGTGGTGGTGATGCCCAAGCCATTGCCTCAGTTCAGTGCAGCTCCGGTAACACAGATATATAATGCAGCCGGTAATCCTGTAACATTCACCAATGAAACCAATGCAGGAACCTGGAATTACAACTGGAAGTTCGGCGATGGCTCGACATCAGTTACCCGCGATCCCGCACACACCTACTCCAGCATAGGAACATTTACTGTCAGGTTGACAGTTAGCAACCAGGCCTGTACGGACAGCATCAAGCATAATGTATCTGTAACGCCGATACCGCCAGTAGCTGACTTTGCTCCTCTTGCATCAGGCTGTGCGCCGCTGGCTATAACACTGAACAACACATCACTGAATACGGATACTCCGGGAACTACATTCTACTGGTCATTTGGTGACGGCAGCGTGTCAACAGCCAGGAACCCCACATACACATATTTCGATGCAGGGGCCTACAGGATTGAACTGACTGTTACAGGGCCTGGCGGAGTCTCAACCTTCTCGAGAGTAATAGAGGCATATCCTTCCCCATTAGCTAATCTCAGGGTTGCACCCACATATGTGTTCGTCAACGATGAGCCTGTCAGGTTCTTCAATCTCAGCCAGGGCGGCGATACATATATCTGGGACTTCGGTGACGGAGACACGTCAAGGATGAAAGAGCCGATGCATAAATACATGGAAGAAGGAGTTTATGACATAACATTGTGGGCATACTCCAATAACGGTTGCGTTGACCAGTATATACTTTCTCCGGGAGTAACTGTTGAGCCCGCCGGTGATATCAGGTTCGGAACGGTGTTCAGGCCAAATATGACAGGACCTATTGAGTTGGATCATGCACCTGAAGGGCCTGATGTGGATATGTTCTTCTATCCGCCGATAAAAGAGAAAGTGAATGAATACAAGCTTCAGATCTTCAACAGGTGGGGAGTGCTTATCTTCGAAAGTCACGACATCAACAAACCCTGGAATGGTTATTACAAGGGCGAGCTTTGCCAGCAGGGAGTGTATGTCTGGTATGTTGAAGGAAAGTATCTGAACGGGTCATTGTTCAGGAAGGCGGGAGATATAACTTTATTACATTGATTTTAACTATTGAAGCAGGAGTGCCTGAAGTGCACTAAAGTGAGCTAAAGTACTTAGAGTTAATAAAACAAAGCCTGTGGAAACACGGGCTTTTTTGTTTGGATATCTGCCCTCGTAAAGCCCGCCTGGCAGAATTTTTGGTTTTTCGGAAAAAATAAACGAAATTTCGGAAGCAACCTAACAGCCAGACATTCAAGACTGCTAATTAACTAACCTGAAAATGAAAACACTATCCAGTTGTTTTTTCTTTATTTTCCTGTCAATATATGCAAATGCTCAATTCACCGTTGGGCCGGGAGGGGATGCCGGAAGTTTGTCGGAAGCATTTCAGGCAATAAATGCAGCTGAAGGAGATAATGGAGATATAGTTCTGATCATCACAGGCGATATTTCAGAGCCAGTTCCTGCCTTACTGCTTGAAAGCGGAACCAATGGCGCATTTTATAATTCCATAACTATATATCCTCAAAGTGACAATCTTACAATAAGCGGGGATTTTAACGGACCACTCATAGATCTTTCAGGTGCAGACAATGTTGTTATTGACGGACGAGTCGGCCAGTCGGGGATTGCCAGTCTCACTCTGGTCAATACAAACGCTGGTTCCTCTGCTTCAACGATCCGGTTTTCAGAATCTGCAACAAATAATATTGTTCAATATTGCATTATTAAAGGCGCCGGAACCGGTGGTGACAATGGGATTATATTTTTAGGAGGTTCAACTTTAGGCGGTGGTAACGATAATAATATAATCGATTATAATAAAATAACCGGAGTTGCGTCCTACAGACCTGTTAATGGTATTTACTCAAAAGGTACACCAGGAATAGAAAACAGCGGAAACAATATCAGATACAACGAGTTGTATGATCATTATAATGCAGGAATATCTTCGTGTGGGATAAGCATCGGAGCTGCTAACGACGGGTTTACTATTTCGGGAAACAGCTTTTATGAAACTACAACATTTGCACCGTCAGGTCCCTATGAATACAATGCCATAAAAATTAACAATGCAGAGGGTACAGGCTTTTCAATTACTGGCAATTTTATAGGCGGAAAGACTGCCGCTTGCGGGGGAACAGCGCTGACCAAGACAGCAGGAAGCAACAATGTTTTTAACGGGATATACATGAATGCAGGAACTGCTGCTTCCTCTTCTATTGATGGTAATGTTATAAGGAATATCTCATGGTCAAACTCAGGAAATGCGGCATGGACTGGAATCAGAATTGAATCAGGCCAGATCATTTTAGGATCAACTGATGGAAATTTCATCGGGGACCCCACAATCGCAGGCTCGATAAAACTTACGGGAAGCGCTTCAGGAACAATTTTAAATGGTATAAGCCTTTCAGGGACCGGGACAGTAAGCTGCAGAAAAAATTCAATAGCTAATTTATATAATGCCTCCACAACTTCAGGATCTGTTACCACAGGTATTCACTTCAATAAAAATACAACATCAAACAGCCTTGATGGAAATTTCGTTCATCACCTGGCTGTCTCTCCTTCATCGGCATCAAGCGAGGTATACGGAATCAAAATCAATAACGGAGGCTCAACTCTGTCCAACAATATCATTAGTCTTTCCGGGAATACTCCTTCAGCAATTTACGGAATCTATGAAACCGGAACAGCCGGGAATAACAACAGTCTTTATTTCAATACCATTTACATCGGAGGTTCGCCTACTTCCGGTAACAGCTACGGCTTGTACAGCGCTGTAAATACCAATACCCGGGACTTCAGGAATAACATAATCTACAACGCACGTTCAAACGGAGGCGCGCATTACGCAATGTATATTGCCGCAACCGGCGGTACTGTCACAAGTGATTATAATAATTACTTTGTTTCCGGAACAGGTGGTAAGCTCGGATATTTTGGTGTTGATAAAACTGATGTTCCCATAATAGATGGCCAGGATGCTCATAGCAGCAAAATCAATCCGGCTTTCAGCAATCCCGGAGGTACTTCTGCTGCAGACTATGTCCCTTCCTTTTTGCCTGGCGTTATCGGTACATCAATCCTGAAAGATTACAATGGTTCGGACAGGAGCGTTACCATCCCCTGTATAGGCGCCATAGAAGTTGACGGGTGTGTGGATCCAACGGCAGGCGGATCCATCTCACTTGCGGTAACAAGCGGATGTACTCCTTTTAATCCTCTCGCGATTACAGGCACTGCTGCCTCGGGATATACTGGAGTATTGGAATACAAGTGGCAGCAATCCACAACCGGGTCCGGTTCAGGCTTCTCAGATATTCCCTCAAGCAATTCCTCTTCGTACGATCCGATCCCCCTAACACAGAGTACTTGGTTTAAACGACTGGCCAGAGTAGCATGCTCTACAGGCTGGACAGGAGCAGTGGAATCAAATGTACTTGAACTTAATGTAAACCCTCTTCCCTCTGCATTAATAACCGGCAATCTTTCTGCCTGCCTGTCAACGACTCTTACAGCTGCTACTGATGCATCTTCACCAGAATACACCTGGTATAGGGATGTTTCCATATTAAGCGGACAAACATCAGCAACATTGGATGTTATTACGTCGGGAGCTTATAAGGTCAAAATTAAAAACAACACAACACAATGTGAACAAACATCAGCTGCATCAGATGTAATAATCAATCCTCAGCCGACAGCAGTCATATCTGGCACTCTGACAGCTTGTGGCTCCACAGTCCTGACTGTGACAACAGATGCTGCTGCACCTTCTTATACCTGGTTCAAGGACAATACAGAGCTCCCGGGCGAAACTGGCGCAACATTAAGCATTTTATCCTCCGGATTATATAAGGTAAAAGTTAAAAACGGGGTAACATTTTGTGAGAGAACCGCGACAAATAAAACCGTTACGATCAATGCTCTTCCCTCAATATCAATTACGGGATCATTAACCGCATGCAATACAACAACCCTGAGCGTTGTTACCGATGCTGCTTCTCCGACCTATACATGGTACATGAACGATGCAATGATAGCTGGAGAAACTTCATCAACACTTAATGTGACCTCTTCAGGTGATTATAAGGTTAAAGTAAGAAATGGGGTAACAACATGCGAGAATACCTCTTCTGTGTCAACTGTGACTCTGAAAACACTTCCTTCAATAACAATAACCGGGGCATTCAGCGGATGTGGTTCCACTACGCTTACCGCTGTTACTGATGCTTCCTTGCCTGCATTTGCATGGTATAAGGACAATATCCTGATGGCAGGGGAAAACTCCGGCACATTGAACGCAACCTCTTCAGGTGAATATAAAGCGAGGGTTATAGACGGCGTGACAACATGTGAGAATACTTCTTCTGCCTCAACGGTTACAATAAATCTACTCCCGGCAGTTTCAATTACAGGTAATCTTTCCGTTTGTGTGAATACCACACTTACAGCTGTTACTGACGCTTCCAGCCCTTCATATTTCTGGTATAAGAATGAAAACATTATTGATGGCGAGACAAATTCAACATTACAGGTGACAATACCGGGAGATTATAAGGTTAAAGTTATCAACGGGATCACAACCTGCAGGAATACTTCTGCTGTTGCAACTGTAACAATGAACCAGCCGAGTGCCGGCCTGGAACTTAGTGGATCCATAAATCTCTGTTCAGGAACCGGAACAATGATTGTGGTCAACTCCTCTGAAGCTGGCATCAGTTACCAGCTAAGAAATTCGCCCGGAAATATTAACATCGGATCCCCTGTTGCAGGGACCGGTGGTTCCATTAACCTGCCGACCGGAAATCTGATACAAACCACTACTTTCAGTGTTCTAGCTTCAAATGTTGCAGCAGGCTGCTCAACACAGTTAAATGAAACCGAGACTGTAACTGTTGACCTTCCTTCGGCCGGAGGGGCAATAACTGGAGGGATCAGCCCTGTTACATACGGTAATTCCACTGGAACATTGACTCTTACAGGTTATACGGGAAATATTGTAAAATGGCAAAAGATGGTTGAAGCTGGTTCGTGGCTTGATATTACAAATACTTCATCCACGTTTACTGAAACTCCCTCTTCTGCCGGGTCGTGGCTGTACAGGGTTGTAGTAAAAAACGGGACATGCCCTGATGCATTTTCTTCAGTTAAACAGATAGTTGTAAATAAGGCTGAACAAACCATTACTTTAAACCCTCTTCCTGATAAGATCCTGGTTGGTGAAACCTTCACTCTGTCTGCTACATCTTCCACAAACCTGACTGTTCTCTTCGAAAGTACCAATAATGATGTTGCCTCAGTAACAGGAAACATCCTTACGGGTATTTCAAAAGGCAAGACAATAATACGTGCATATAATAATGGTGATCAGAACTATGAACCTGCTGAGACCACGGGAGAAATAAAGGTTCATTCGACTCATAGTAAAATAATGAACCTGTTCACGCCCAATAATGACGGGATAAATGATTATTGGGAATTACCGGATATGCCTGAATGGGGGAAATGCGATGTCAGGGTGTTTAACAGGTGGGGAAAGCTGGTGTTTGCCAATCCCGATTATGATAACCTGTGGGATGGCATTTCGGAAGGTTCTCCCCTGCCTGAAGGTGCATACTATTATATTATCAAGACACAGAATGCCGGAGTTGTGAAGGGAACAGTTAATCTTGTAAGGTGAATTAGAGAATTATTCATTGAATACAACTTCCTGATTACCGATAGTGAAATACTGATTACTGATTACGACGACCGAATACCTTTTTAACACAGACAATCTTATGAAGAAAATACTACTCCTCGCACTTACCTTACTGCCGATTACCTCATTTGCACAGCAAATTCCACTTTCGGAAAGTTATTTCATGGACAAATACTCCCTGGCTCCGTCATATGCCGGAAATTATAATTCCAGATTTCTGTTCATGGGTTACAGGAGCGACTGGTCAGGAATTGATGGTGGACCGAGAACACTGAGACTTTCGTACAATGATATTCTTAAACCAGTTCAAAATGTAGGGCTCGGAGGGAAGATCATCTATGACAAAACAGGAATTTTCTCTCAGCTCTATTCACTACTCTCCTATACATATAACCTTAAAGTGAATGAAGATAACAGGATACTATTTGGCTTGTCGACCGGAATCTATAAAAACAGGATCAACCTGCTCGATTATTATAATGATCCTGCATATAACCTCGATCCCTCACTTATCTCTCAGGATATTAAATCGAAACTTCTCTTCATGAGTGAGGTGTCTGCAGTCTGGCAATGTAAAGAGCTCAAGGGAGGCTTCATGTTTTCGAATATCACTTTTGGTGACGCATCATATAAGGAAGTGAATCTTAAATATAATCCTCTCGCAAACTACCAGCTCCACCTGGCATGGAGCTATGTGATTGATGAAAGCTGGAAAGTTGCCCCGCTTGCGATTTTCAGAGGTGGAAAATATATCAGGAGCCAGTTCGAGCTGGCATCTCAGCTCACTTACAAAGAGAAATTAAGCGGGAGCCTTGTGTATCGTGATCCTGGAATCCTGGGTTTCGGCGCTGGATTTAAGGTAGACAGATGGCTGATAGTGGGATATAATTTTAATATGGCAACCAATGTAGAACTGGGAGCATTTAACAACCACGAGATCTGTCTTGGACTGAATTTCTTTGAATTCACATCTAAATAACTTAGCCCGTTTTTGTTTTGATGAAGAAATTTTTAACATTTGTAAAAAACCTGTAGTAAATGAAAATCGGGAGTTTCAGCGAATTCACTGCAACTTAGTGAACCGGGTGAGAGTCTAGATAAAAATGGTTATGAAATGAAAAAAACCTTTTTGATTTCTCTTTTGGTTCTGTTCTGGCCCTTCTTACTGAGAGGACAATACACTGTTGGAGACGGAGGAGATGCGGCAACTTTAAGTGAAGCATTCTGGGCTCTTATATCATCCGGTGGTGAACTGGGTGATGTTACTCTTGAAATTATTTCAGATATAACCGAAACAAGCCCTGTAGTCGTTTCTCCAAGCGGAACAAATGGAACAACTTATACATCAATTAAAGTATTCACAAATACTTCAGGATTGAAAGTCACAGGAAATATCAGTGGTCCTCTTTTTGATATTGCAGGTGGCACTAATTTGATAATCGACGGAAGGGTTTCCGGTAATGGTCCCGCTGATCTTGCTATATACAATACCAGCGTCGATCCTTCAGCATCCGTTATCAGGTTCAGTGGAGCGGCACATGATAATACATTAGAATACTGTTATCTTCAGGGATCAGGAACGGGAAATACTTCCGGAATTATCGTTTTTGGAGCCGAATCGTCAATGTCTGGAAACAGCAATAATGCGATCAGGAATAATGATATTACCGGTTATAACGGCGACAGGCCGGCAAATGTCATTTATTCAGCCGGAGCTTCAGGTTTCGAAAATGACGCCAATACAATTGAAAGTAATAATATTCATGATTTTCTTCGCACAAATGCTTCATCTAACGGGATTCAGCTTGCTTCATATAATACCAATTGGAATATTATCGCAAACAGCTTTTACGAATCCTCTGATTTCACTCCTGCCGGAAGCTATGCCTACAATGTTATTTTTCTGAACGGGTCAGCAACCGGTACAAGCATAACCTCAAATTATATAGGCGGCAGTGGTCCTGCATGTTCAGGAACGTGGACCAAAACAAACTCATTTAACAGCACATTTACAGCTATTAATGTCAATGCCGGAAACGAAGCCGCTACAAATGTGCAGAACAATATCATATCAAAGTTTAATTGGACCAATGCTGCGGCCGCTACCTGGACAGGTATTGAGGCCTCAGCAGGAACAATAAACATTGGGACAATTACCGGTAACACAATAGGCGCCATAACAGGCACCGGATCGATTATTGTAAGTGATGGAGCGTCTGCCTACGTATACGGCATTAATATTTCAGGTACTTCAGCAGTTGATTGCCAGAATAACATAATCGGGTCCATAACTACTGCCAGTACCGGAACTACTGCTACGAGCTTCTACGGCATTAACAGAACTTCGGGTGGAGCGACTACTATAAGCAATAACACCATAGGTAACAATGCTAGCGTAAACAGCATAAATGGAAGCTCTGTATCCTCTTCAGGTAATCAATGGGTTGTTGGAATTAACAACAGCGGGGCTGGTAATATAACCATATCCGGCAATCTCATTGCAAACATTAATAATGCCACAACACGCAACACGACGGGAGCACTGGCTTCAGGTAAAATACAGGGCATAACTACCACTTCTGGCAATAATACAATCAGCGATAATATCATTCACGATCTTAAAATTGCAAATGCAAATAATAATACCGGGATAAATACCGCTGTGTGCGGCATTATGGTTTCAAGCAGCAACAGCACCAATACAATCACCGGAAACACCATTTATAATCTTTCAGACTCATTCCTCTCATTTATAGGGTATGTGACAGGGATTTATGCAGGAAACTCTGGCTGTAACAATGAAATTTCAGGAAATCTTGTTCATAGCCTTACAGTGACAGGTGCTTCGTCCATCGCAGCTTATACTACAGGTATCAGAACTTCGTCAACATCCGGAGCTGCATCGATTTATAATAACATAATAACTCTTTCCATAGGGCTTGACAAATCAGTAAATGTGTACGGTATTTGGGAACCCGGTACTTCCGGAGCAACAACTAATGTTTACTTTAATTCGGTCTATATCGGGGGAACTGTGCCTTCAGGACTATCAACTTCTTACTGTTTGTATAACCCCGGAAGTTCAAGCTCACGCAATATCAGGAACAATGTATTTGGGAACTACAGGATGACTGACGGAGGCACAAACCTCCATTACGCTATATACTTCTCCGGAACAGGAGGTATCCTTGTTTGTGACTACAATGACTATTTTTCTGCAGATGCTGCCCAGGGAGGCATCCCGGGTTACTTTGGCGGCGTCAGAGCAACATTACCCATAGTCATAAATCAGGATGCCTTTAGTTATATATTAGATCCAGCGTTTGCTGCACCAGGAAGCACCGACGCAGCTGATTACACAATCGCAGCGGACCTTATCGGGGTATCAGGCACCGGGATCAGTACTGATTTCGGAAGCATCGCCAGAGTTAATCCTACAATGGGGGCCTGGGAAAGAGCACAGAACTTTTGGACAGGAGCATTGAGCTCCGCCTGGAACAACGCTGCCAACTGGTCAGCCGGCGTTATTCCCCTTGAAAACGCCAGCATTTTCTTCTCTCCTTCACCCTCAAGAAACCTTAACCTTGATACGGACCATTCCGTAAGGAACATTACGAATGCTTCAACTTACCAGGTAGTCACAAGTGGTCATAAATTGACAATCAAAGGCGCCGTTCAGGGAATTATCGATGCAACTTCTTCATCATCAATAATCGCATATGCAGGGACTACTCCTCAGACAATAACTGAAACCAACTTCACCTCAGGAAAGGCAAATAGTGTTTTAGTAGATAATATTTCAGGTTTAACATTGAGCAGTAATTTCATAATAGACAATGATCTTACAATCAACACTGGCCGAAGCTTTACCATATCAGCGCCATACCTGCTTACGGTTACAGGCAATATTATAAACAACGCCGGAAACAATGGACTGGTAATCAAATCAGCAGGCAACGGCAACGACGCAAAGCTGATAAACAACTCAGCTTCAGTTCCGGCAACAGTCGAGCTCAGTCTTTCAGGAGGCATAGGCTCATATGGACCAACATTCCATTATTTTGTACCCGGCGTACAATCAATGAGTATTAATAACTCCGGAATACCGGAATGTGCAGCATCGCTGAGCCTGGCTAATTTTGAGGGGGACCTTCTGCTCTACGACGAATCGAAAGCCACTACCGCAAAGAATGCAGGATGGCAATATTTTGACGGCTATGGGAACACATCAGGTTTCAGCCAGATACAATCTTCACGGGGTTACAATATCTACCTGCCTGCAGCCGACAGGATGATCTTTACAGGTAATCTTAACGGATCTGCTCATTCATTTAATTTGAGCTACACTTCCGGTAACCCTGATCCGGGATGGAATCTCGTTGGTAATCCATACCCATGTAATTATGATCTTACTAGTATAGCTGCCCTTGTGGATATTGGAGATGATGTTGATAATACAGTATATTTTAATTATGAGGGTGGCTATGGTACTTATAATGTTGAAACCGGGCTGGGGACTCTCAATGGCGTTTCATCGGGTTTGTATTCAAATATAATGCCTCCCATGCAGGGCTTCTATGTGTATGCGCGCAGTTCAGGAAAAAGCCTGTCACTGCCGGTAAGCGGAAAAACAAATTCACCTGCTCAACCATCAAGGTCCAAAGGGGCTTACCTGACCGGAGATGAAAAATCAAATGAACTCAGGAAAATAAAGCTAAGCCTCATTAATGGCTCTGCCAGGGACGAAACCGTGGTTTGTTTCAATGATAAAGCAACTTTCGGCTTCGACGGTGATTACGATGCATATAAATTGTTTGAGACCGATGCTCCTTTCAGGTCAACCGGTTCAATAAAAACTTTTAACATTCCTTCAATTTACTCACAGCTGAACGGGACCAGGTATGCCGTGAACTTTCTTCCTGAACCTCAGGACGGTGTCACAAGGATTCCGGTTTCAGTGAGAATAAAACATGCAGGTTCATACAATATTCAGGTCAGCGATTTCGAAAACCTTACAGGCACTAAAGTCACCCTCCGACACGGGTCCGTAGAAACTCTTCTGGGACCTGGCATAGTGTACACCTTCAAAACTGATACTGGTACATATAATAATTTTGAACTGATTATAGGAGAGTCATTGCCTGAAAATAAAAAAGCCTTAATTTCTGAATTTAAAGTCTGGTATAACAATGATCAGTTAAGCATTATTTCACCTTCAGATATGAAATCCGGTGAGAGAAGGGTAACAATCTTTGATACTCAGGGGAAGCTTGTTTTTGATGACACCAATGTCTTTCTTACCCCCGAAAATCAGGTTAATCTGACGGTTAGTCTCAGAAAAGGATTCTACCTGGTAAATATCAATGAACCTCTGAAACAACATGTGTTTAAGATTGTTGTGCTGGAATGATAAAAAAAGTTAGATTTGTCGAGTGAATAAAAAGGCATATATTAAACCTGAAGTGAAGAGGATCGATATTGACTGGTCGATAACCATAATGATGCTTTCATCCCCGACCGATCCGCCTCCGCGCCGTGGCAGTACGCAACCCAGGCAGGATCCTTTTCAGAGTCCTTTCGATAATAATAAGCCTTTTGGATAATTATTTCACATAAGAACGAAACCGAAATCAACAGCTAGCAGGAATTCAAATGGGAGGTTTCATTTTAGAATGATATAAATTTATGTGACTTTTGAAAATTTCCTGTTTTTCAGGGTAACAAAAACCTCCTATTCCCTTATTTCCTATTAAAACTATATCTCCAATACAATTCTTTATCTGGGGAAAAAGTGTCAGGCCCTGGATCTGGTAGGTTCGTGGCTTTGCCGTTAATTCCTTTTCAGTTATTTGGTTGAACATATATTAACTTGTGAAGAATTTATGATTAATAATCTTAATTTATAAAGCTTATAAATTAATATTCTTTAACTTTTTTTACAAAGATTAATGAATATTGAATCATGCAATTTTTTATCATTGGCAGTCCAAAAATGAAGATATCATTCATTGGGGAAAATGGGGATCAGGCCCGGGATCTGCTAAATCCAGGGCAGGCATTAGACATATACATTCAATAATTTTCATGAGGGCCATGGCTTTAGTTATCAGGCTGTTTCGGTATATTCAGAGGAGATCAATATGCTGATGAAAGAACTCCATGTTCCGGGCAC
>DATGWQ010000044.1:0-1636 GCA_035299385.1 Bacteroidales bacterium
GATGGCAACCCCTTTTCATAAATTCATCCGATGTTGAGATCCACACAATCTGTGGGTTAGGACATCTAAAGGCCAGAGGGACTATCCTGCCATACCGACTATCAAACCATTTACGTTTATGCCTCCGTGTGATCAACGCCAACATGTATGGGGCAGCATCTGTTTGGCTAAAAACGCAGGACTCGATTCTTTACAGCTGGTGAGAGCAGCGGGTGGATTATCCTCATTTAGGAGGATCAAGTACGATGCAAGAATGATGGGGTGGCGGAAGCAGCAGACATGCGTAAATCCAATGCAGCATCTTGCTCCGGAAATTTGTCTGTCCTTGGTTCGATCCCCGGCCAAGAGATGGGATGTGTGTGACATATGAGCGGGTATGCGGCACGACGGACTAGGGGAAATGGACAACGTTGAAGCACGAACACCCCTCACTACTGGGTTGCGAAAGGGAGTTGGCGTAGTTCCTCCGGACTCACCCCGTCTGCTTATAGGGTAGACTAGCACCGCAGCGGCGTGGAGCTTGAATCGGGATTGGTGCGCCTGGGGTGGTTGAAATGCTCCTTTCGAGGAGAGCCAATGATTACTTCCCTGTAGGAAGATGATCGGTGCCCTTGACTCTGGCTGCTGCCGGTAGTAGGTATATGACCGGACCTCCAAAATAGGCCGCGGGGCCCCACTTCAGACATCATCTTTTATCTAATGGAGTGGGGTTACACCGCTTTAAAACCCAGGGGGGGTGTTTGTTTCGAGCTAATCTTGAAATGACGTTGGTCTCCCTCTTTTATTATTCTTCCTGGTTTCAGTGGGCCATTTCATGTCCTTCCGTGGTGTGTTTCCAGATGGCTGCTATTTGATATGCCATCCAGACACAGACTACTTAGCCCAGGATTAGTGTTCAGAATGTGGTAAGAGTCAGGGCCAAGGTGCCCATCATTATCCTGGGTTCAGATTCATGCCATTCATCACAGCTCATACGGAGCGTAGCGACCATGGATCTATGTAGGGATGGAGCGTCAGCGAAATCCTTCTTTAGGTCTGCCATCTTAGTGGACCCCGTCCAGATGGCATATACAACATAATGACATGACAAACCCATCTGTATCGGGAGTACCAGGCGCATGGCCTTAGACTCCCAGGCTTTTATCTATCCTTCTTCTAACAGGTGGCTGCCAAGATCCATATCGCAGCAGCCTCCGAATGTGTGGCCCAGGTGGCATATTTTACATGTGACATGCCATCTGACCCAAGGACAGAGGCGCTGTAGACCCCAGTATCTATCGTAGAGTAGGAGTATGCGGCCATTTCCAATTGGCAGCAACTCTGAACTTTCAACATTTCCGAACATCTGGTCATTGGCAATTCCCTCTTATCCTAGGCCTAAGCTATCTTCTTCCTGGCAATGGACATAGCCTAGCAGTCCATGCCGATGTGTGTTCTGAATATTGGTTGACGTCCAGGTGCTGGTGTTAGCTGCCATTACTTTGTGGCATCTCACCAGTGACAGGATAATTGGCACCATGCAGACTCATTCATCTAGTCCAATACATCTTAGCTCAGAAGGACTACACATGCCTAGCTGTACACAGGTAATGGGATCCCAGTCCACCAACCATGTGGTGAGACGGATCTCTGATAT
>DATGWQ010000045.1:0-5220 GCA_035299385.1 Bacteroidales bacterium
GACATCAAGGGATTAAATAATCTTTTCAATGACAAGTTTTACAATGACCCTGAAGAAATATGGAATAGTTTATGTCCCGCCATTTTCAGGTTCACCAACAAGAAACTATTAAAAAAAATACTGGATACCGGAAATGAAGAAGTAATCATAAGGATTCTCTTATATGCAGTATATAAGAAGGAAGACTGGATTATTCCATTATTGAAGGAAAAACTGGATGAATCAAATCAGAAAGATGCAGATGATCCATGGGTAAGATTAGACATTAATGTATTTCTCTCAATGGTCGCTAATTTCCTTGGTAAGGGCAATCCTGACCTTATGCAGGACCTGATTTCAAAAAGTGCATTCTATAAAGCAGCAGCAATTTTTTCTGTAATCGGGAAAGAAAGATACCAGGATGATATTAATACTTTAAGGCGCAGTACTGATAAAATTATTAGTGTCTGTGCTGAATTTGTATGGGCCTTAGGGAGCGGGAAAGATACTGTTTACCTTTCAAGCCTGGTCGCTGAAATGAAGTTTTCCGAAGTGCCCCTTGATTTCTTCCCTTTTCTTCACTGCATGATATCCGGGACAACTAAGGAATATATTCCGGAATTGAAACATTCATGGCTCATGTATGGCCCATTCGATCATCGCGAAGCAATTGAGTTTTTCAGTCTCTATCCTTACAGGCTTGTTTCTTCATTTCAAAATTCATATAGCTCAAAATCTTATATACTTGGATTCAATTCGGATCTGCTGGAAAGAAGTATGACTGTTCTCAAGAGTGTATCAGACAACAGAATGAACGGATTTTTGAAGACATTGCTTTACAAAGTTTCCGATGAAGCAGCAAGAGGTATAATTTTATCAATCCTGCTTGACCTTGAGCAGGAATCCATTTCTGCTGAAACAAGAACTCTTAAAAAGATTTTTTCCTCGATTACTGATGAACAAATTGAATTTGAAGAAGATGAGTATCCATATGCTCTTATGTTTTATTATTTTGGGGACAATAATCCAAAAATAGTCAAGGGTCTTAAGAAAAGTACATCATTCAATGAATCATTTCTGCGAATGATAATAGAAACAAGCTGCAATGAAGATCTGATAAATGCTGCATTCGATTCGGCAGCAAGCCTGAATGATGTAAATGATAATATAATCGGCAGGATTACTGAATTGAAAGAAGGCAAAAAGGAAGACATAGACCAGATGACCCTTGCAAGATATCTTAATTGCGGATCGGAAAAAATCAGATACCGAGTGATAAACAAATATTTCCCACAGAATGGTGAGAATACAGGCGCTACATTGACCGATTATGATTTACAAATGCTTTTCTTCCTCCTGTCGGAATCATCAAGTGATTTATTGAAGGTGATTGCGGAAGCTCTCGCAGTTAATATAAAGCAGGCGGCATGGTTCAGTGAAACAGTAGACAGGTGGTTGGCGTTATCAAACTCAAATCATGTCTTTACGGAACCGCTCAGGGAAGGTGCCTATAAAGCAGCATCACTGCTAAAATCGGGGATGTATTTACCAGTTTTCATCAAACTGCTTAAACCGGAGAATTCAGGAAAATATCACAGCAACTCAGATATGCTTGATATTGTCGGGGACCTGATCAATGCAAACACGGGGTCAGGGTTCCTGCTGCTCAGAGCTGATGATCCGCAGAAAGTGGAAAAGATGTATAATCTGAAGGAAAAAAGGGAATTCAGGTTTGGAGACGATGAAAAGCTCCAGTGTGTAAACCTGCTTTCGAAGGCATTGACGGGTCGGGCTGACGCGGATTATGCCAAAGCCAATATGGGGAGAGCTGTCAGCATCAATCACGAGAATGATCATCTTGAGCCTGAGCTGATCAAGAATTGTCTCACAAGAACCGAATTCGAGAAAATTGCGGTATACCTGACAGTGACTTATGCAGATGACGCATCGGGTCTTATATTTGCCGAAGTTTCGGATCCTGAGAAAAAACAACCGTCAGGAGAGATAGTCAATGCGCTTCTGCAGAAGCTGAATTTTGCGATATTTACGGTGAGCTGGTGCTGAAGAAAAAAGAGCGTCTATTAAATTGTCGGACCAAGATATAATAGCTCTCGACATTGAATTTGGAGATTGCGGGGAATTTGATACATTTATATCAAAGATTTGACTAATGTTCCTGCAATTTCTGATCAACGGTTTAATAACCGGTTGTATATATTCCCTTGCATCAATCAGTTTTGCTCTTGTTTATTATACTACTCACATTTTTCATATCGCACTTGCCGTGCTTTATGTCTTGGCTGCATATGTTTTCTGGTATTTAACAGTTGCATTAGGGATTCCTGTCTTTGTAAGTTTACTCATAAGTCTTTTTTTTACATCAGCTGTAAGCTTTGGAATAGAGAGATACGTTTATTACCCGCTGCATAAAGCAAAGTCATCTTTGAATGTAGTCATGGTAAGTTCCATCGGAGTTTTCATCGTTGTTACGAACATCATTGCAATGATCTGGAGTAACGAGACTAAAACTTTCAGTTCCGATATATCAAAAGTATTTTCTGCAGGTAATATTATTATTACTGCCAGGCAGGCAATGCAGTTTATTGGTTCGACAGTCCTGATCATATTGTTTTTTGTTGCCCTTAACTTTTCCAGGGCCGGTTTAAGAATAAAAGCTGTGCGTGATGATGCTGAATTATTCCAGGTTATTGGCTTTAGTCTGACCGGTATAAGGCGAATGTCATTTTTGCTCAGCGGATTTCTGATTGGAGCAGCCTCGTGCCTAACAGCAATGGATATCGGTATGGATCCTTACGTTGGCATGCCTATATTATTGAATGCAATTGTAGCATTAATCATAGGAGGGATGGGGAGGTTTGAATCCTGTATTATCGGGGGGCTTTCTCTTGGTATATTGCAGGCTCTTGTTGTCTGGAAATGGTCGGCGCAATGGCAGGAAGCAATTACATTCCTGATCCTGATAATATTTCTATTCATGCGACCTCAGGGTTTAATTGGTGAAAGATCAAGATTAGCCTGATGGATTATATTTTTCATATCATCATTATGATCGGAATTTATACAATCCTTGCGCTGGCTGCAAATATTCCTGTTGGTCTGGCCAACATGCTTTCACTGGCACAGTCAGCTTTCTATGGTATAGGGGCTTACTTTTCAGCTTTTCTTCTTCTCAATTCCGGGTTGCCTGTTTTTGCAATACTATTGATAATAGCGTTCTTTTCAGCCCTGTTCAGTTTTATAATTTCTTTTGCATCAATCAGGCTTAAAGGAGATTATTTTATTCTTGCAACGCTTGGGTTTCAGTTAATAGTTTTTTCGATCCTCTATAACTGGACAAGTATTACTAAAGGACCATATGGGGTACCAGGCATTCCTTCCCCAAGACTTTTCGGATTGATTGAGCTTAAGTCAAACCTGCATTTTGCTATTCTTTCAGTTGCTCTCACGACATTATTTGGATTTATGTTCTTTAAATTGATCAATTCGCCTTTCGGCCGGGTTTTAAAGGCAATACGGACTGACGAGCTTTCTGTTGAGGTCCTGGGCAGAAATGCAGACAGAATAAAGATTTCTGCATTTGCAATTTCTGCAGGATTTTCCGCAATTGCCGGGTTTCTTTTTGCAGGTTATGTAAAGTATATTGATCCCACCAGCTTCACTCTTGACGAATCTATTTTTATTCTTACAGCTCTGTTTATAGGAGGCTTGGGAAACGTAAAAGGCTGCCTGGCAGGAGCAGCATTTATCATTTTATTGCCCGAACTCCTAAGGTTTGCAGGATTGCCGGATGCTTTGGCGGCAAATCTCAGACAGGTGATTTATGGAATTTGTCTTATTGCGGTTATGCGCTTTTATCCAAAAGGCATTGCAGGAGATCTGATGCTGAAGTAGAATGGATAATATTTTGGAAATATCGGACTTAAGCCTGAGTTTTATTCAGGATCACAAAAAGGATGAATCATTATACCTGTTTAAAGACCTGAAGCTTGAAATACCTGGTGAAAAGGTGACGGCACTTGTTGGAGGAAACGGTGTCGGTAAAACAACTCTTTTCAATATAATCAACGGCATTCAAAGGGGTACATCGGGGAAATTGATTTTCAAGGGAAAAAACATAACAGGATTAAGTCCGTATCAAATCGCACTAGCCGGAATAGGCCGTTTGTTTCAGGGTGCAAGAATATTTGATGAGCTCAGCATACTTGACAACATGTTAATGGGTTGTAATTCGCCGGAGGGGGAAATACCATTTTACAATATTCTATTCGCTTCAAGGGTTGACAAAGCAGAAAGAAGAAACAGTGACAAAGCAGAAAAGATTTTTATTGAACTTTTTGGAGAGGATAATATTTTCTGGAAAAGCAGACAGGAGCCTGCCGGAGTACTCAGTTTCGGTCAGCAGCGGCTCCTCGCACTTGCACGCTTGTTGATGGGAGATTATTCTTTGTATCTGCTTGATGAGCCTACTTCAGGGATAAATGTTAATTTTCTGGGGCAGATAGCTTCCACAATCAGGAAAATGAACAGCCATAGCTGCAGAACCGTCCTGATGATTGAACATAACATGCAGTTTGTCAGACTCATTGCAGAGAACTGCCTTTTTATGGCAAACGGGGAAATTATTGCGAAGGGCTCCCCCGCTGAAGTTCTTGATAATGGGGAGGTGCAAAAAATTTATATGGGGTTCTGATGTTAAAGCTCGAAAACATTAAGGGGGGGTATGCCAAAGGAAGCCTGGTGCTTCAGGGCATAGATATGGAAGTAGCGCCCGGAGAAGTTGTTGGCATCATAGGTACGAATGGCTGCGGTAAATCCACCCTGGGGAAAGCAATTATGAATCTTGTACCTTTCAGGTATGGACAGGTTTATTTCGATTCGGAAAATGTCAGCAATCTACAGGCTCATGAGTTAAATGGTAAAGGGATCTCAATGTTGATGCAAGGTGGACGGATATTCAGAAACATGAGTGTATTTGAGCATTTGAAGCTTGTTTCAGGGCTCAAAAATGAAACGAATGTGTCTGTCAGAATCGAAGATATTGCAAAATCCATTGGGATTACTAAATTTATATCTTCAATTTCGTTGAAGAGCAGGGGCGGATATCTGAGTGGAGGCGAAAAGCAGATACTTAAACTTATGATGGCCCTGATGAATAATCCAAAATGTCTTATCCTCGATGAGATCAGCGCAGGAATGTCCCCGGCCAATCTTGAAATTATA
>DATGWQ010000046.1:0-3085 GCA_035299385.1 Bacteroidales bacterium
TATCGTTTCTGACTTTTTTGCCGGCAAAATCCTTTGAATGAATTAAACTGCCTGTGACAGAAATATCTATTTAAAGATAATGCTTTTTTTAATTATAATTCAGGCGATCTGATCACCCTTGCCCCGCAAATTCTCTGTATAATCTGAAAGCAAGGCTTTAAGGGTCGAAATATGTTTTTCTGTCTCCCTGATACGTTCCTTGTAGAGAGCAGCCAGGGATTTGTGTCCTGCATCATTTGCACTTTTGAGCATCACTTCCATCATATTGCGCCTTTCTTCCAGCATCCTGGCAGAAACCCATAACGATTCTTCAAGTTGCTGTGAATGCACCCTTATCATCTGGTTTTCTGAATAAACATGCCCAACATGGCACCTGTACCTTCCCGGAGGATCATTCTTTATTTTCCACAATCCTCCGCCGCAGTCGGGACAAATGAAGTCAGTGCGGTCGGCAATTTTGCTGAGCTGATCTATCGAGGTCATGATCCTTTCAGTGATTTCAACTTCAGTTTTTATTTCATCAGGAATGGGAACTTCAGGAGGAACGGGAGATGAAAGAAGATTCCCGACAATGTTAGCTATTTCATTTAATGGCAGCACAAAATCGACCTTTATCCGGTTGAGAACATGCACAGGCATCTGGCTGAATTCTGCATCTTCGGGATCCTGGACAATCGCAGTCCCCCCGCATCGCTTCACCGCCACCATGCCGGAAGAACCGTCATCGAGCATGCCCGTGAGAATGATGGCGATCACCCGCGACCTGTAGTAGACTGCAGCAGAGCGGAAAAGGACATCGATTGAAGGACGGTACCTGTGCTCACGTGGCCCGTTATTAATGATGACCGCTCCCGGCTTAGTCATCATGTGATAGTTTGAAGGAGCAATGTAAAGGCCTCCTCTTTGAATGAGTGTTTCATTCTCCGGAACAATGCAATTAAGAGTGGTACTCTTTTTGAAAATATCCCTGATAATTTTTGAGTCAGATTCCGGAGACTGGTGAAGAACTACAAGAAATGCGGCATTGGGATTTTCAGGGAGAAGTGATAACAATTTTTTAACTGCCGTTATCCCTCCTGCCGAAGCCCCGATCACCACTATGTTCCTGAAATTTTCCGTTGCATAAATTGTCTAAAGAAAGTAACATAAAGGATTAACATATGTTCCATAAATTGCTCAAAATGTTTCGATTTTCGCTGCGAGGATGAAATCATTCTCACTCAGCCCTTTAATTGCATGTGTGGAAAGCTCGACAATGACTTTCCCGTAAGAAACACACAAATCGGGATGGTGGCCTTCCTCCTCTGCAATAGTCGCTACCTGGTTCACGAAATCTATTGTTGCCCTGTAGTTCACAAAATCGAATTCCCGTCTGAGTTTTACATTATCGAGAACTTCCCACTCGCCGGAAATTTCTTTTCTGAATTCATCGATCTCTTCCTTCTTTAAAGCAGGTACATTCCCCTCGCAGGGAACGCATTTCTTCTCTGCCAGTCCTGTTCTGGTTTCTGTTTTCATGATCTTTATATCTATTATTGGTATCATAATCAGTTATTAAAGCAGAAACAATGGGTGGAAGGGGATGTTCGAACGGTCTATTCTCCCCTCCTTTTGAAGGAGGGGTGGCCCGGAGACAAAATGATTAATGCTGAAATTTTCTACCGGGCCGGGGTGGTTGATTACTAAATACTGTTTCTATCCTTTTTTTGTGAATTGTTTTCTTATCTCATTCAGAATAAATTCAGGATCTTGGAATACAACCCTGTTTTCAAACCTCAGGACCGTAAATCCAAGATCACTCAGATACTTATCTCTTTCGATATCCTTCTGAATTTGGTGTGTATCACCATGGGAATTTCCATCAAGCTCGATTATTAACTTATCGGCAGGACAGTAGAAATCAATAATAAAATTTCCAATACTATGTTGTCTCCTGAATTTTCTGCCATCAATTTTTTTGTTTTTTATTAATTCCCAAAAAGCAATTTCAGCAGAGGTTGATTTGTTCCTTAATTCATTTCTGAATTGTTTTAGGTGCTTTTTCGAATGAAGATTATTTTCTTTCATAAGAATGAATTTACAGCCTTTTTTCTAATCAACCACCCCGGCCGGGATTATGTGAAGATAGGAATTAGATTGTAGTCCGGCCACCCCTCCTTCAAAAGGAGGGGAGAATAAAGCACTTCTAAACATCTCCCCCCTCCCCATTGTTATATTGCCGATCAAAAAAACATACCATGGCCTCAAATCATTTTCAGAAGAAAATGGATACCCCTGAAGGAAGATACAGTTATATTTCCCTGCCTGACCTTGAAAATGAAGGCAGAAAAATAAGCCATCTACCATTTTCAATCAGGATACTGCTCGAAAACATTATCCGCAACCTGAATGGCAGGAGCATCAACAACTCCCACCTGGAAAGCATCCTGTCCTGGGGGAAAGGCGACACGAATGTCGAGATACCTTTTCTTCCGGCAAGAGTGCTGATGCAGGATTTCACAGGTGTTCCTGCAGTTGTCGATATCGCTTCAATAAGGTCCGAAGTTGCAAGAAGAAACAGGGATCCGAAGCTCATCAATCCTCATGTTCCTGTCGATCTGATAATTGACCATTCTGTCGTTGTGGATTTTTTCGGCACGGATTATTCCTACCTCAGGAATGTCGATCTCGAATATAGGAGAAATTCTGAGAGGTATTCATTGCTGAAATGGGCAAAGGATTCATTCCACAACTTCAACGTTCTTCCCCCGGGAATGGGAATATGCCACCAGGTCAACCTCGAGTACCTTGCTACTGTAGTTGCAGCACGCGATGGTATGCTTTTCCCTGACACGCTTGTTGGCACTGATTCTCATACTCCCATGATCAATGGCATCGGCGTTCTCGGCTGGGGCGTAGGGGGCATTGAAGCAGAAGCAGTGATGCTGGGGCAGCCGATGTATTTCAAGCTTCCGGATGTGATAGGACTGAAGCTCACCGGCAGGCTGAAGGAAGGGACGACTTCGACCGACCTTGTATTATCCGTGACAAACCTGCTCAGGAAAAAATCGGTTGTCGAGAAATTTGTAGAGGTATTCGGCGAAGG
>DATGWQ010000047.1:0-7288 GCA_035299385.1 Bacteroidales bacterium
AATAACTTTCTGTAAGCTGGTTTCTCGAGATAAAAAGCTCTCTCCAGATTTTGAAGTAATCCTGACATTCTTTGCTGTCGCAGAAGTCTGTCTCTTTTTCACAGGAGAATATGAATGTGATAAGAATGCTGATCAGGAATAACTTTTTCATTCTTCCACTTTAAAAGCTAACAAGCTGATTCAAAAACCGTACCAATGTTCAAGTTTCAATATACAAAATTCCTCAGCGCGTGATCAATTTGTGATTTGTTTTACTAAATCTTTAAAAGCTGATCCGAAAATCAAATAACTCGTGTTTCCGCCAATCGTTCCCTCGTTTTCTCCCCAAATAAATGGCCAGTCGTCGTAGTTTTCAAAGTGGTCGGGTTTTCTGAATAATATACCGGGAGCAACATTGCCGGGAATAAATGAAAAATCAGCCCTGTTATTACCATAAAAGACTGCTTTGGGTCGAGCGGCTCCGAGTGTCGCCACCAAAGAATAATTGTGATAAGGATGGCAGCCAAAAAGCCAGTTGGTGGTCTTGAAAGCATGACTAATGTTCACAATATCAGGGAAATATTTATTTGCAAAGCATATGGTGGTGCCAAAGTTCACCACGTTTCCGCTTCCTGCCCAGTTGCCGAGACCGATAGGTACTCCGTACGGATTATCCTTTTCAAGCCCGTCAATATAATCCTTGTACTTTACGACATATGGACGGAGCTTTTCTTTGAAGGTTGTGTCCATGTGCGGTATGGCATGTAATGCTGTCAGGATGTTACCACTTACGTTACGCTCAAGTGCAGGCCATAAAAGTTCCTGAAAATTATTTGCATATTGCGCCTCGCCGGTTGAGATGTACAGTTGAAGATTGGTGCCGATATCAGACGGTCCACCAAACATGCCGGAACGACCCTGCGGCTGGTTGGCAAGTAATTCCGTAGCCTCTTTCAAGAGTCTTTTTGACTGCTGCAAAGCTCTTGCCGAAAGGTCGTCATTATATCCCTTCAGAGCACGGCTGGCTGCGGCAAACATAGTTGCCGCCCTGAGATCCAGCCCTGGATTACGGCTTGTAAATGCCCACATATCATCCTTCACTCCGCTGGATTTTCCGTCAGGGGCAACTTCGTAAGGACCAAGGTTCTGATTATAGGGAAGGCCGTCAGTTATTGAGGCTGCATCACCAAGGTGATGATAATTATCCAGAACAGAATTAGACAGGGTTTGCGCCATATGTCCGATAATCTCTGCCTGGGCCAGCAGTTGCATGGTCCCATGCTCTATAAACTGCAATATGTCCGGAGTTCCATCAGGGCGGTGAAGATCAACGTAACGGTGCCTCTGATCGACAAAAGTCTGATCGCGCAAAGGTTTGAAGTATTCCCAGGTCTGGACAAAGTTCTGCACAACGCCAATGTTCGATCCCGTCTCGATATCAAAATCTCCGGCATCGAAAAAACCGCCAGTATTTAACCCGGGGATCAATTCCAGGGCTTTATACCTGGTATCTGTCTTTGGCCCTTGTCTATGAAGGTCGAAATGATCGGTGTTTGGAGGAGCCTGGAGATAACCTTCCTTAAAAGGCTCCCCGTGCCACACCCTGTAGGCTTCGTTAACGAACATGTGATTCATGTGTATCGGGATCCATGTATCGCTGGTGGCGTCCGTTATCGCATCGTAAACGTCATTATCTATCAAAAAGTTATTGGTTTTAAAGTCACCATACTGAATGTAGTATATTCCGGGGTTGTTGACTGAAGAAAAATCGAATTTTACATAGCGGTATTTATAATAGTCACCCCAGGGCACGATTTTGCCGGTGAATACCCGGGTATCTTTGCCGTCTTCTCCAATTTTATATATCGATGCTTTTGCAAGCGGCCTGTCTTTCTTGTCGAGCTCGATAACAGATATTTTTTGCTGTGAAGGCAGGTATCCCACCTGAGAAAAACCTATGTTTGGTTCTCTTACCCAGCCTTTAATGGCATTTGGTTCAACTGTCCAGGTCAAAACCTTGCCTGTTTTTCCTGCCGGAAGTATGCTGCGAGCAACAAACCAGCCGTTTTGTGCCAGCACACGGCCGTCGAAAAGCAAAATATCAGAATCATAAGAGGTGATTTTTACCAGGCGTTCGGGGTCATCCGGTGCAAGAAGGAATGTTCGGCCGGATTCGAGAGGAAGCGGATCGATAAATCTCCCGGTCCCCCTTCCGTCTGAAGTCACGTAACCTTTGAATTGCTTTGGTTTTTCACTGTCAGGCCTCGTAATGGTGTTACCAGCCACATAACGAGGGAACCTGTTAGGACGCCCATCCATCAGATAGGTCTTTCCCCAGTATTGCGATGGCAGGAATTCAAGATTAAATCCGGCACTCCCTTCAAGTGCCCGGGGAACAGGTTTATCAAGGTAAACAGATATCTCAACACCCCTGCCCTTTGCTGTGACAAACACCCGCGAGTCAAAATCGTAGTCTTTATACCTTAACACAGCCTCGATGGTTTTCGACTCTCGGTTTACCGTTCGGACTGGAATTGCCGGAACAAGATCCCACTGCTCCGGAGTGCTGGATAGCCTTACAGCGCCTCCTTGCGCTGTTCTTACTCCATGGTGAATCAATTCTATACCGGCTGTCTTTTCATCATTGAAACCTCCGGTAAAAAGGTTATTGTACACGAGGATATTGACGCCTTGCGTCTCGAAATATTCGAGGTCATTGAGTTTCAGATCCTGGCTCGAAGCATAATTGAATGCTGCCGATAGCAGCACTAAAATTGATGAAACTGTCCGGCTTTTCATATTGATAAAAAAATAAAACCATTAGAGGTTGAGTATAAAGATACGCATTCTAATGGTAGTTATATTGAGATTGTCAGGCGCCGACCGTACCTGTCCTTACTTCTCCTCCCCGTTTATAATTAGCAGTAATCACCCCTCCAGGGCTGACCATACTTTCCACTAAGATGAATGCTGCCGGAATGGTGCCATTATCAAACAACTTTTTCCCTTTGCCAAGAGTCAATGGATGAATGTTGAGCCAGAGCTCATCCACTAAATCATGATTCAGTAATAGCTGAACAAGCTCGCCACTGCCCCATACTTTTATATCAGAGCCTTCTGATTTTTTGAGCTTTTCGATATCCTCCAGGCTTTTGAGGAAAACTGAGTTCTTCCAATCTGACTTTTTCATAGTTGTACTCATGACGTATTTTGTGACGTCATTGATGCCTGGCCAGAAATCCGCATGATCCGGCCAGTAAGAGGCAAAAATCTCGAATGTTTTTCTGCCCAGAAGAAGATCTGCGGGTGTCATCTGCTTTTCCATCACCGTACCGGAAGCTTCATCAGAATAAGGTGCAGTCCACCCCCCGTATTTGAAACCTCCCGATGTATCTTCCTCAGGTCCGCCGGGTGCCTGCATTACTCCATCCAATGTAATAAACGATAAAACAATAATTTTTCTCATAATTCATCTCCTCTCATATTTACTAACTCCTTCCCGCATTTCATCATGCGGATATTCATATACTCACAAATAAGGGATGTTTTTGTTCTCGTTTCGGATTTCATCGGCAGTACGAAGCGAAGAATGACGTGTTCAGCTATTAAGTTTCCTCCTGTTATCCTTTAATTCAGTAAAGTCTTTTGGTAAAAGTTCAGCATTGTTCCTCAGGTAATAAGCTTTCGAATATTCGGCCCCAAGGTATAGTACTATGGCGGAATAAAATATCCATACAAGGAGAATAAGAAGGGAACTTGCAGATCCGTAGGCACTTCCTATGTCGCTGTGCTTAAGATAAATTGACAGGCCAAAGCTTCCTGTCATAAACAATATTGCTGAAACCAGGGCTCCGGTTCTCACATCCTTCCACTTTATCACAGCATCAGGGAGCACCCTGAAAACGAAGGCAAAAAGAAAGGACACAATAAAAAATGTAAGGATCAGGTTCACAATATACATAAGCCTTAGAGGTATTTGCGGAAACATTTTCAGCAGCTGGTCCTTAAAACCTTCAAGCAGGCTGTTGGTTATAATCAGCAACAACAACAAAAGTCCAAATCCGGACACAATAAGAAAAGAAAAAAACCTGTTCTTCAATTTCTGCTGAAATGTTCTGCCTGGCTTGAGCTTTAAATCCCAGACAATATTCATTGAGCCCTGCATATCTGTGAATATTGTAGTTGCGGCAAATATGAGTACTGCAATACCAATCACAGCTTTAAAACTGGAACTGTCAACAGATGCGTTTTTTATGAGTTCCTGTATCCGGGTGGCTGCAGCATCACCGACAATATCGCTTATCTGGCCTATTATTGCACCTTCCACGGCACCACGCCCCCAGAAAAGGCCTGCAACAAAAATCATTACAAGCATCATCGGGCCAATTGTGAGAATTGTAAAGAAGCTGAGAGAAGCACTAAGTTTAAACCCCTTATTACGGATAAAACCGGAAATGGCTTCCCTTAAATTCTGCCAGAAATCTTTAACAGCAATTGCCATTGACCATCCCTGATGCGGGCTCTACAGTAACAATCTGAAATCCTGTTTTGTTAATTTGATAATGTTCAATTAATCTTTGAATTTACATCGCTGAAAAAGTGTGCCCGCATCGATGTCTCATATTTTCTCAGTTGTGAAAGGCAGGCTATTTTTCAATTTCAATGTCGAATTTATCCAATAGCCCTGGCAAACCTTGTAAAGAAAACTTAGCCCTATTAATCTTATTTAAATCCGTATCAATTGAATAGTTAAAAGAAGAACGAAAATCTACTTTCTCAAGATTGGTGTTTTTGAATATCGACCTGTGCAAATCGCAATTGATGAATGAGGAGCTCTTCAGATCCGCATCTGTAAAATCTGCTTCATTGAACTTTGAGTTTTTGAACCTGGTGTTGTTCAGTTTAAGCTTATTGAATGAGCAGAGATCAATTGAACAGCTCTCAAAGTCAAACGAGATTAGTAGTTTGTTACAGTCATCAAAACGCAAACCTAGTAATTTGCAGTTTATGAACCTGACTTCCCTGATCGAGGTGTTCAATAGTTTGGTGAGACTCAGATTGCACTCCTCGAATATGCAATCGATTAAATTTATATCTGTCAAATCTGAATTTGAGAAGTTACATTTTTGGAACAAACAGCTTTCATAATCGGCCGGATCAAGCACTTTATCCTGAAAGCTGAGATTCTCAAATTTTTGATCATGTATAAATGTACCTGTCATTTTGGAGGAGATTTTGGATTTCAAGTTTCTTCAGCATGCAAGTAACATTGACTGGGTGTTCCGGCTTTTACAGGATCTCGTAACTGTAAAGGGTATAGCTGTTTGATGAAGCCAACCTGAACTTGATAGTTCCTTCCTGACCAGCTTTTGCGGAGAAAGGCTTTCCGCTTCCGAGAACAGGAGTGCACCTGATCCTGGTGCCTGACGGAAGCCACGTTTTAATTGAACGGGATTCCTCTTCATTATTCTCCCTGAAAATGATAAAATATCCATTTCGCTCTTTTATCGACTGAAAACCTGTCCAGCTTCTTCCCGATGGCTCTTCACCCACAGGGAGTATGCAGCCGCTGTGAAGATCATGCTGTATCTTCCGGTACTTTCGGATTACAGGTGCTGCTTCATCAAACGCTTCAGCAGGTAATCCGGTCCCCTCAAACCAGGCAAGTGGCTGGGCAGCCATTGTTACCGCAAACAGGTAGTCGAACCGGTACAGCGAAGGGGCAAACGGATCGCCTGTGTACTTTTCGGTATTCCGCCATTTGTTAAGGAACTCGATCTGAAGCTTCTCTGCAGGCACATATCGTGAAAGCATCCACAGGTTGCGAAGTGTTGTATAAGGATAATAATTTGTCCAGTCAGTATACCGGTTCTCCAGGAAAAGGTTGCCGTATTCATTAAACCAGTGATAGCCGCCTCTCCTCATGGCTGTAACGTCGAGATTGAATACAACCTGGCCTTCAGTGACTTCATCCACTTTGTCGAGCATCTTGCGGAAATTTAACTCTGCGTTCTTGGTCGGCAGATTCACACCATCGATCTTGAAGGTGCGGATGCCGTATTTTTTATGGAGATCTATCAGAACATCCGCATCTTTTTCCCAGTTGCTGTTCTCGTCGTCCTTGCTGGGATTAAACCAGAGACAGATCTCAATCCCGAGTTCCTTTCCCCTTTTTACGACATTTCCGAGACCTTCGGGAAAACGATCCGGATTGGGCTCCCAGTATTTCGGATTATTCCAGATAGATTCAAGCGAACCGCCAGTAAAGGCAGAGTTTGATGATCGTCCCGTCTGCCATCCGTCATCCAGCTGGAAATGAGATATCCCAAGCTTTGCTCCTGCCTCCAGTTCTGCAATTGCAAATTTCTCTCCTATCCTTGTGTCCTGGCCCCTGTCGCCCCAGGTATTCATCAGAACCATCTCATCCAGCTCAGGCTTCAGAATACGTATGTTCTTCTGGTAATTCCTGAGTCCCGCAAGCTTCCCGTATTCTCCGCCGGAATATATTCCTGTAACAAAGCCGTACCCCCGCTTCCACTCATTCCTGTCTAAGTCACCGGAAGAAATTCCGGCACCGGAAATCCTGAATGCTCCGTATTCAGAGATAAAATCACAGCCCGGATATGCAAGCTGCACATTTGATGCAGGAGCTTCCTTTAGCATGAAAATGCCATTACCGGATATCTTGTCTTGTGCAAAAAGTATATTACCGCGAAATATTGCCGGGCGATAAGAAAGAGCCTTTACCGTACGCACAAGATTGTTGAACCTGTCCGTGATATCGAAAAACTCCACTGCTTCAATCTCCCAGTGGCGACCTGGCAATTCCAGCTTCTCAATCACCGGCATCGTTGTTGCCATATATGAGCTATTTAGCTTTTCAATGTTCGACATGTCGGCCATGTTAACTTCCGGCCTAAGCCATGTATTCGCCGATTCGCCCCTGTAATAAAGGTCGCATGCAATCGCCTGGCAACCTGGATATATCCTGAAAACTCTCTTCACCTGAACTTTTCCCAGGAAATATGTCAGTTCCGCCCGAAGATGCGGCATTATATCATTGCCTGTCACAAATTCTGATGTAAAGACGGCATCATGAGCTTTTTCACTCTCCCCTGGAAGCAACAGATCGGGCTTTTTGGCTCCGCTACTCCATTCAGTACCGGACGTTTTGTCCTTAATTGAAATAGTGATGAGATTACCGTCGTTCCAATTGTATGTGCGGGAAATTTTTGAGTTTCCAAGAGTCAGGATGCCGTTTTCAAGAACAGCAAGGCATTCTTTTGCATCAGGTTTTGGAAAGCAGAAC
>DATGWQ010000048.1:0-8081 GCA_035299385.1 Bacteroidales bacterium
CGCGTGGTGAAACCCTGTAATGTTTCCAATCAAAGGTCTTAGCTTCATATCAGAGATTTAAAGATTCACCGGATAACAACAAATTTATTGCTGAAAGCCTGGTCATCATAAGTTATCCGGTATATATAGATTCCCTGGTACAGGCTTCCCAGCTTTATGGAATAATCAGTCAGTACCGTGTCCTGCCCGTTCTTCACGACTCCTCCTGCCTCATTTACGATGCTGTACCGGATTTCCCCCCGATCACCCTGAAGATTTTTCACATAAAGTGTCCTGTCATTATCACTGTAATAAATCTTTATACCTGGTTCAACGGCTGAAAGCGGCGGGGGCGCGTCGACAAGCTTTACTTCCCAGGGCAGAAGCGCGACGATGGTGTTTTTGTTCAGGCGCGCATTGATACTGCTTCCTGCCTGGTTGACAAGCATAACTTTGTCTGCCGAGGCAAGGACGGAAATATTATCGGAATTTGCATCCGAGCTGACGATTGTAACCCCTGCTGAGAAATTATCTTTCAGGATTTTTGAAGTGTAATAATAAGGGGTAGGCTTGCCTCCTCCGGCATTTACTGTGCTTGTCCAGATACCGGTTGGAAAAGAAAGGCCGGCATTGTCCCCTTCCGGCTGCCATACCAGGACGACCGACGATCCGCCTTTTATGGTTTTGATCAGGGCTGAAGCCATCACGGCATTGTTGAAGGCGTTGTTGTCCTGCGGCTCCGCGGGGCCCGGGCTGGCATACCATTCACTCCACCAGATCTCGGAAAAGTTTTCTGATACAAGCTGCTGCTTCAGCCAGGAAAGGATGTCTGTGAATTTGTCTGCCGATTTAAAGGAATTGCAATTTGCAATATCGTCCTTGTTCCTGAGCTTTCCGTCGACACACAGGAAATCAGCTCCCTTCTTGTGGGCGAGCCAGTACTGGATGACATCAAGCGGGCGTTTGTCATAAAAGCCGTATACGCCACCAAGGTTTGAAGTGAATGACTTCTGAACGGAATAGGTGCTCACGACCGGGTAAGGGCCGCCGACTTTTATTGAAGGGTTTACATTTTTAAGAGAATCGTAAACCAGGTTATACATCGCTGTATAATCTTCATACCTCCACCTGTTGAGGCTGGTATTCCAGAATCCTTTAAGCTCATTCCACACCTGGTAATATCTTACATCAGGGTAACGCCTCGCAACTTCGGCGCACAAATGGGCAAAATCGTCGAAATGCGGTACCGTCGGAGCTTTCTCCAGCGAAGCGCCCCATTCGGTAGTGCCGTTCAGCGAAGGCGTGTGCATCCAGGTGGGGCAGCCGCACAATGTTATCACGGGAGTTCCGTTTGTTTCCCTGATCAAATTGATCCTTGCATCAAGACTGGCCCAGTTCCATGCAGCAGGGTTTATCACGGATGAATCCGGCCAGGGGTTCATGGTCCCCCATCCCATGATATGCTGATTCTGAAAAACCACTGAATTTTGAAGTAAAACTTTTGCATCGCTCACTGCCTGTGAATTCTTCCATGCGTCGAGTGAATTCTGAGTATGGGTCACACCAGGCCTGTAAGCGCTGACAATCTCTGTCTTATCATAGTTTATGGTGACATCAACATAATCCTGGGAATATGCATTAATCACCCATCCCATCAGCACGATGCTGACCTGGAGTATTCTCATGGTCATTTACATTGAGATCTCAGCCATCAGCCATAATGTATAGGCTACCATCGGTGTCCAGTATTCTGATTGCTGATAATTGCTTTTGGTTATCAGGTATGGCTGATCGTCCTTGTCTCCTCCAAGACCATTCATGACAGCGCCGGGAATCAACGGCGTGGCCGGCCTGAACTCGCTTCCGCCGGCCATCAGAACAGGATTATTATATCCGACTGTAACAATGGTCGAGCTGTTAAACGGGTTGGCGCCGATTATCCAGTCGAGCTGCTTCTGTGCCATTGCGCTCAACTTGGGATCGTTAAGCGCTTCAGCCGCCTTCATCAGGCCGACGCCTGCGGAAGCGATATTGGCATTTATTCCAACCCACCAGCTTAATTCAGGATGCATGAAATACCTGTACCAGTATGCACCGACGCGCCTGTCACCCCCTGGATTCTCTTTGGAAAAAAGTCCGAACGGGATTATTCCAAAGCTGTTCCTGTGCGCAAAGAATGAGAGATATTGATTGGCATAATCTGAAATTATCTTTTTCCATGATGGGACATCGGGATGACCGGGGAAGGTTTTTACCAGGTCGCAGACCGAAATAAATTCAAGGCAGCCCCTGGATATGTTTTTGTATGGCTCATTATCTTTTGAAGAGGTCAGGAAGAATCCTCCGATCTCATCACCCTTCACCTGCAGCTTCTTCAGGTCAGAAACCTGCTGCACTGCAAAGTCGCGGTATTTCACATCCTTTGTGGTCTTGTACATTTCTGTTGCTGCCTGGATTGCCGATCCGATCGTCCCGGCGCTCAGAACCCTGCTGTTTTCTGTGCACCATCCGAAACATTTAACAGCAGCTTCAAGGCATTTTTGAGAGTAGGCGGGATCGGTCTTCTTTGTTATCCTGGCCATGATTGCCTCTGAAGTGACGAAGTTATACTGCGCGGTCATTTCGGCGGGATCAGTCCTGATTACCCTGTCGTCGTTCCTGCCGAATATAAGCATGTCACCCCTTCCCGGGGCAGGTTTTACATATGCCAGCTCTCCTCCTTGCGGGCCGATTTCATTATCGGTCCACCTGTTGCTGTCCGAATGCTTTTTCACATCACCTCCGACGAAATTCATAATGTATCCCTGCGGCTCCTGCATCTTCATGAAATAGAGATTGCCCCACCTGAGCTCATCCAGTAATTTTACAAGCTCCGGACTTTTTTTATCATGCAGTTCATACAGTTCATAAGCTTTACCAAGGCCTATCATCCCGTAGATTGTTGCACCTACCCATTTACGCAGGTCGCTTGCATCGTGCCATCCTCCTGATACATCCTGGTGTTTGCCGTTATCCATCCTGATACCATCGTCGAGATGGCAGGGCGTAAGATAGCCTGTGCCGCTGGCTCCGCAGCGCTGCAATGAGAAATAGCCGACGATAAGGTCCATTGCCGGGAGATATACTTTTGAGGAAACCTGGAACGGATAGGACCTTAATGTATCTGATTTTATATAATACTCTCCTTCTTTCTTCAGAGCACTGAAGTTGCCTCTTGAATAATCGCCGAAATCCCCTTTTTCCGGATTAAAGCTTCCGGTGAAAACGACTTCCTGCGTCATCGTATTGATAACCTCAAACTTCTTTGAAGTCAGCCCCCTGGTTACGACCTCTTTTGAAGCTTCCGGAACAAAACCTTCCTGGTTGACCCACAGATCCATAATGAAGTCTCTTGAAAGTCTCTGTCCGTTTAATGCATTTCCTGGAAAAAACAGGATGGCTATCAGCATCGAAAGGATATAACTGCTTTTTAGATTAGTTCTCATATTAAGGGATTGGGTTTTTATTATTTTTAAAAATAATCATTACCGGAAAACGGCGCCCTATTTTAATTCTTTTTAACTTTTCAGTCAGCGGCCCGGCATCAAAGGAATATTAAATTTAGATCATCTGGTAAATTAAATTCATACTATGAATATTCAACCCATTTATTTCCGGAATTGGACCGCATTTATTCTTTTGCTTTGCCTGGGATGCGGAATCACAACCGACATTTTCTCACAGCCAAAGTTCATCTATGCCGACAAAGGCAGGTTGTATTTTCCCGATGGAAGGGAGGTCGCACTCTGGGGTGTGAATTTCCAGCCAAACCTCAGCTGGGAATACAACAGCAGGCTCAAACCGATTGGTATTCCGCTCGAGACCGGTGCGCTGAGGAAAAATGCAGTGGATGGACTGGATGAAATAGTTAAAATGAAGTGCAACCTGATACGATGTCATCTCACGCCGGCGGATTTTACGGATGATAAAGGGAACCTCCTTGAAACAATTTACCTCGACATGCTCGATTACATGGTTGCCGAGGCTGCAAAAAGAGGAGTGTATGTCTACATAGCCCTGATAAACCACATGAACAACGGTTTTGTTGAAAATTCATTTATGAATAAGTGCAAAAGGGCTGACTGGATATATGACCCTAATACAATAACCTGTTCTCAGAATTACATAAAACAGCTTCTCGAAAGAAAGAATGTGTATACAAAGGTCAGCTACAAGGATGAGCCTATGATAGCGGTATGGGAGATCATCAATGAGCCGTCATACCATCAGTATGAGAAGATCAGGGAATCTTCCGATTCTGCGGCATACAGTGAGTGGCTTATTTCCGGGAATATAAAAGACACTCTTGCATCGTATCATAATTACAGGAAAAAGCTGGTGCTCGATTACATAAACGGCATGTATGATGTGATAAGGGGAACCGGTGCAAACCAGCCTGTTGTATGGAACTGCAACTGGCACAAGATGTATGCAGGGCATGAAGACGTTTTCGAAGCTGCTGCCGAATCAAAAGCCGAGGTGGTATCTTTCTGCAACTACCCAGGACAGAATGAATGCAAGCAGCCTTATTATCAGAATCCCGAGGATTTCACGAAATATGATTTTACTTCATTTTTCAAAAACAGCTATGAAAAGAAAGAGTGGTATGGCTGGGCGCTCTCACCGGCTTTCATGAAAAAAGCAAAGGTCATTTATGAATTTGAGACTTTTTACAACCAGAGCGCCTACCTGTATCCTGTAATGGCCGACCTGTACAGGTCTCTCGGCGTGCAGATGGCGGCCATGTGGACCTATTGTTCCCCGACCTATGCACAGTACTCAAGCGGATCCCATTTTCTGAGCCTTTCATGCACTCCGCGCAAAGCTGCGGCATTTATGGTGGCAGGTGAAATATTCAGATCGCAGCCCTTATACAAAAATTATGATGTCAGTTCGCCAGTGGAAAAGTTAAGCGAAAATTATTTTTATTCGTATAAGAGCAACTTAAGCGCTTTCATATCACAAGAAAAATATTATTACTCGGGAGGGATATGCAACCTTATTGGCTTAAGTGAGGCGAAGAATCCTAAGGAAGTGATCGGCTTTGGCTGTTCACATCTGATCGATTACGAGGGGACTGGATTATATTTCCTGAATATTTCCGATAAGGATATAAGACTGTCAATTGAGCCTGATGCAAGGTGGAATACCGATCCCTGGCTGCAATCGCGGTATAAGAGTATTGTCACAGTTCTTGACAGCAGTGCAATGCACAGCTTTGAATTAAAGATCGATGGGCTTGATCCAAAGAAATGCACTGTTTACAGGCTCGGGGGAAAGAACAGGCAAAGAGTAAGCCTTAAGGACAGTCGTTTGAAATTTGATGCTGTCGCAGGAGAATATTTGATAACTAAAAAGTGAAAAACATGAGATCATTGCTTATAACCCTGTTTTTATTTGTACTGGTATTGCTGGAGGGATGTTCCGGTGAAGGAAGAAAAAATGCTGCAGATAAATTTTACAGCATGGAGGATTTTGCAAAAGTGAAAAAAACCGACATGCATTATCATTTCAACACAACTGATTCTGCTATCTTCTCATTGGCTGCCCGGGACAATTTCAGGCTGATCGGCATCGTCGACGACAGGCCGTTCGGGCTTCCCATGAAAGATCAGCAGGAGATCGCATTCAGGCTGAATGATTTGTTCCCGGAGAAATTTTCCTTCGCGTCAACATTTGCGGTTAATGGATGGGACGAGGATGGATGGATTGACAGTACACTCACTCACCTCAAATATTGTATTTCAAAGGGCGCTGTTGCAGTAAAAGTCTGGAAAAACATCGGCATGGACCTGAGAGATAAGGATGGGAAGTTCGTAATGGTCGATAATCCGGAGCTTGACCCTGTTTTTGATTTCCTGGCTAAGAGCGGGATCACTCTCATTGGTCATAACGGTGAGCCTAAAGATTGCTGGCTTCCATTGGAGGAGATGATCGTCAGAGGGAATAAAAATTATTACAGTGAGCACCCGGAGTACCATATGTTCCTTCACCCCGATTTTCCTTCATACCAGGATCAGATAGATGCGAGGGACCATATGCTCGCGAAGCATCCCGATCTTAAATTTGTCGGCTGCCACCTGGGCAGTCTCGAATGGAGCCTTGATGAGCTTGGCCAAAGGCTGGACAAATTTCCCAATATGGCTGTGGACCTCTCGCGAATGGCAAACCTCCACATCCATGCAATGAATGACCGGCAGAAAGCAAGGGATTTCTTCATAAAATACCAGGACAGGCTTGTTTATGGAACCGACAGGTCAGTGAATAGGACCAAAGACGTCCAGGGATTTTTGAAAAACGTGCACGATTCCTGGTTACGAGACTGGAAATTCCTGGTTACGGATGAAATGATTGAATCAACAGATGTTGAAGGGAAATACCAGGGGCTGAAGCTCCCGTCAGCTGTGATCGATAAGATATACTCGAAAAACGCCGAATCGTGGAATTTAAAATAATATATTAATGCTGATTACCTGATGATCTCTGTTTCGAGTTTCTTCTCATCAAGTTTTCCGTTCTTTACAGAGATATACCAGGCAGAATTTGCATTATCAAGCGAGACGGCCTTTAGAAATTTACCATTCTTAAAAAGAACCGCAGCCTTATCATCGAGTGCATAACCGGGTAAAATTTTATTTTCCAGGATAAGCTTCTCATAGAGAGGTCTCCTCGAAGCTTCACTTGTAAAATGCGGACAATGGCTTGCAGCTATAAATCCGAGACAATCAACTATGGTCAGCTTCTGAGGCCTTGAATCCGTAATTCCCATTTTGAACCAGCACAGCGAACCGGCGCTGCCCCCGGCCATTATGATCCCTTTTTTATATGCTTTCATCAGGACTGTGTCTATACCCTGCGCCTTCCAGATTGCTATCATGTTAAGGGTGTTCCCGCCTCCTACCACCACAGCATCAGAAGATAAAATAGTTTCGGCGAATGTACTCTGCTCGGGAGAGGAGTTAATAAAAGTTTTGAGCACGACAGTTTTTACGGGCAGTTTCTGGCACAATTCATACCACCAGTTTATTGCATATGGATTATCAGCACCGGCTGTTGGCATAAAGCATATCTTCGGATCAGCTTTTTTTGTCAGTTCAATGATATATCTTAAATAAGTTTCATTCAACTCACCACCTGTCGCGAAAACAGTCGGAACAGTATTCTGGCCAGAGCAAACAGAGAACAGGCTCAGAAGATAAATTCCGGTCAGGATGTTTTTAAGATTTTTCATGTTATCTCCTTATTAAAAAAACCGGGTGCTGAGGGAATCTACTCTTAGTGAAATCACCCAGCACCCAGCAACCAGTACCCAGCACCCGGTAGGCAGTAACCCTCCTTCGCTGAAGCTACGGCGGGCAAAGCCCGGCTTACTGGCATTTCAGATTCGTCCTCTTTGCTTTTGAAGGTTCGGCAAAAGGCCCGTACAATGCATTTTTGAATGCAGCGCAGGCTTCTGCTGTTTTACCAAGCCCTTCCTGGGCAAGCCCGAGCTGGAAATAGAATTTTGCCTTGGCATCAGCCGTTCCGGTTTCCATATCGAGGCCTTTCTGTGCATATTCGGCCCCCTTGGCGAAATTCTTCTGCTTATTGTAAACGTCTGCAAAATAATAATTCAGGTCCTTGTCGTCCCCGTATTTTGCAGCCTTGTTGAGCAGGTTGAGGGCATCGTCAAGCTTGTCGGCCTGGTTAGCCTTGGAGCCTGCAGCGCGGAAATATTCCAGGGCCATCTGTGATGCCTGTTTTTTCTTATCCTGGTCAGTGGCCGGAAGTTTTGAAAGGTAGGTATCAACAGTCTGCTCCAAAGCATCAGAGTTACTCTGCGTTCTGTATATCAGGGCTTTATTGTACATTGCAGCCAGATAATCCGGATTGACGGCAAGGACACTGTCGAAAGAGGCAAGTGCTTTATCATAATCCTTTTTGCCGAAGAACTCGGTCCCCATCCTGTTATAAGCCTGGACAAGTACATTTTTTGCACTTTCCTTTACCTGTGCGTTATTGTACTTTTCCGCTGTCGCAACAGCCTGTTTTGCTGCTGATACAATTTCAGTTGCAGGTTTCTT
>DATGWQ010000049.1:0-34894 GCA_035299385.1 Bacteroidales bacterium
ATCAGGATAGAAAACCTTAACAGGGGCCTGCATGTGATGATCATTGCCCCCGGCTTTACAGCGACGGAAATCCGGAAGCATGCTCTGAATGCTGATGGCACAGAACAGGGCAGCTCCCCTCTCGACGAAGATTCGCTCAAATCTCCTGAATTCGTCGCTAAATGGGTTCTTAAAGGTATAAGGAAAAAGAAGCGCAACAAACTTCTGACACTCGACGGCAAGCTTACGGCTCTGTTCCAGCGCATCCTGCCGGAAATGGTCGACCGGGCATATTATAACGCTTTCCGGAAAGAACCTGCTTCTCCGCTGAAATAAATATCAGGAATAAATCATTGGTCAATCAAAGATTATTGATTTTTTCTGTAATGAAATTTTTCCTGGTGCGTCATCATCAGAGAACATTAAAAAATTTCATTATGAAAAAACTGATTTTCGTTTCAGCAATTCTTCTTGGCGCCATGTCAGTCAATGCCCAGAAGTCAGTGGACAGGCTCTTTCAGAAATATTCTGACAGGGAAGGCTTTACCTGCATTTCAATAAGCGGAAACCTGCTGAATATAGCTGCCCGGCTCGAAAATGAAGACGGGAAAGACCGTGATATAGAAGCCAGGATCACTGAAGTAAGGATTCTTACAGCGAAGGATGACAATGACGAGAGGATTAACTTTCACGATGAAGTACTGAAGGGCCTTGACCTGTCTGATTATGAAGAAATGATGAGTGTGAAAGAATCTGATCAGGACATGAAAATGCTCGTTAGGACTGAAGGAAGGAAAGTGAAAGAATTATTGCTACTGACAGGTGGTGAGGATAATGCCCTGATCCAGGTAAAAGGTGACATGACCCTTTCTGATGCGAGGAAATTATGTGAGAACGCAAAGAAACACCATGGTGTGACAATACTCGATGTGGATTAGGTAACTATGTTTGTTGCTATCTTTATGTGATTGCTTTAGTTACTTAAAACCTGATGACCGGGGAGGAATTCAATAAGTATGTCACGCAAATGAGCCGCATGCTTTATATGTATGCCTTCCGGTTTGTTAAAAACAGGGAAGAAGCGGAGGATGCTGTTCAGGAGGTATTTGTGAGATTGTGGAACATGGGAAAAAAGCTTGACAGTATTAACAGCGTTGAAGCACTTGCATTTACAATGACAAAAAACTACTGCATCGATCTTCTCAGAAAACAAAAACATTCATCATTGACGGATGATCTATCCCTGGATAAATGGTCTGAATCCACCCCGCATGAAATTATCGAGCAGGCTGAATCAGGAATCATCATCAGGCAGATCATAGATGAGTTGCCCGAACTTTACAGGACCATAATAAATCTCCATGAAATTGACGGGTTATCATATGAAGAGATTTCGGTGAAAACTGGCCAGAATATCAATTCATTAAGGGTAATCATATCAAGAGCACGTTCAACTATCAGAGACAAATACAAAAGCTACTTCAATGAAAAAAGAAGAACTTGAAATACTTCTGGCGAAGTACTACGACGGGACAATCTCCCCCCATGATGAGGAAGTATTGCGAAGGTATTTCACATCGGATGATGTTCCGGACGGTTATGAGGCAGAAAAGGCAATTTTCAGCTATTTCAATTCTGCTGCACCTGAACCTTCTTCAGGTTTCGAATCCCGCATTATAAAGGGAATAGAGGTTTCCAGGAAAGCAAAAATGAGGCGAATCATCTATTATGTATCTTCGGCTGCAGCATCAATTGTATTCATTATCAGCGCGGTCTTCTTCCTCGACTCCCGGAACAAACCGGAAGACACTTTTAAAGATCCGCAGCTTGCATATGCTGAGACTTTGAAGATTTTGTACAGCATCTCAACCCAGCTGAACAGGGGCATGGAAGCTCTTGAACCTGTTTCGAAAATCAATGATTTTGACATCCAGGGTTTTGAGGTATTCGACCGGTCGATGAAAACCCTGCGAAAGGAGATGAAAAATCTTGAACCACTGAATGTTGCAATTCAGATTGCTGATACCATTCAAATTAAATAGAAAAACATTAAAAATTCCTCATATGAAAAAGTTACTGGTTCTGTTCACGGTGTTTTGCCTTACTGCTGCACTGAGGGCACAGAATAATGCTGTTGATGAGATGTTCAGGAAGTACCAGGAAAGGGAAGGTTTTTCTGTAATAACCATCTCAAGCGGATTATTCAGGATGATCGCCAATCTTGATACCGACAACGAAGATGCCGACAACATAATTCATAATCTCAGGTCGATACGTATTCTTTCCGTCAAAGACTCCCTGCTGAACAAGGGGCTTAATTTCTACAATGAACTGACAAAGAAGCTGAATATCTCTGCATATGAAGAATTGATGGTAGTGAAGGAGGGTCAGGACGTAACAAAATTCCTTGTAAAGCACAATGGCGACAGGATTTCAGAATTACTGGTCATAGCTGGTGGACCCGGAGGCAATTCGCTTATTTCCATTCAGGGAAACTTAAGCCTTAAAAATATTTCGGAACTGTCAAAGACTGAAATGGAAGGACTTAACAAGCTGGAAAAGATAGAGAAAAAGGAATAATGATAATGTGGAAACCAATTTGTTACTGTGGTGATGCAACCTTACTGTTCAGTTTTTAGTTTATTTGTTGTCACAATTTTAATATATTGGTGACTCCAAAATTGAACTAACTGATAAACCTATGACCAGAAAAACAGTAAAATTTTCGTGGGTTCTCATAACCCTGCTGACCATTTCATCAGCCTCTTTTTCGCAGGTAAAGTCTTTCGATTTCCTTCGGAGCGCCCCTGCTGATGCGCAAAAATTTCTCCAGGCATACATGGAGCCCTATACCAATGCATTCGGAGCAGGGCTTAACGGCGGATGGTATAATACCGCCAAGCCTCATAAATTGCTTGGCTTTGATCTGACCACCAGCTTCAATGTCGGTGTTGTGCCTTCTTCAGCACAGAGTTTTGACCTTTCCAAGATAGGACTTTCATCAGCTGTTTCTGCTACCGGTATCACACCGACCGTTGCAGGAGCAAAAACTGAAGGTCCGTTGATGCAGTACAAATCGGGAAATACGGTGCTCGCTGAATTTCATGCCCCTCAGGGCACTGGTTTTAAATTCGTTCCTGTACCTACTCTCCAGCTCGGCCTCGGCCTGCCAATGGGCACCGAGATAAAAGGAAGATATGTTCCCAAAATAAAGATCGGAGATAACGGAGATGTTTCACTCTGGGGTATTGGACTTATGCACAATATCACCCAGTATCTTCCGGGGGATAAGCTTCTGCCTTTCGATGTTTCTGTTTTTGGCGGCTATACCAGGCTTAATGCCAACATCGGTATTTCTTTGCAGCCGGGGTCACCGCAGGCTTACAGTCCTGCAGTTTCCTTCGACAATCAGAAGATGAATCTGACCGTAACAGGATTGAACCTGAGTGCAATAGGGTCACTTAACCTGCCGGTGATAACATTTTATGGAGGTCTTGGCTACAGCAAATCGAGCACTGAAGTACAGCTTGATGGTAATTATCCCACACCCGTACTTGTGACAAGCCCGACTCCGCATAGTGAATACAATAATTCAGGGGTTGTTACAGGTGCTCAATTTCCGCAGATCAAAATAGATAACTATTCCGGTCTGAGAGCAAATGTCGGGTTCAGGATAAAGCTTGCAGTCATAACGATACATGCCGATTACACAAGAGCCCAGTACAATGTGCTTTCTGCAGGCCTTGGGATTTCGGTAAGATAATTTAATGGACATTTATCATAATCCCCGGAGGTATCTTCCGGGGATTTTTTTTAATAACCAGTCATTTAACAGATTATCTTTGCAGAAAATTTGGTGAGTGGCTGTCGATCCGAAAGATATTAACACTGGATACAGGGCTCTTCTTCAGGCTTCAAAGAATAATATTTTACCTGAAGAAAGACCAAAGGTCAGGCATGCCCTTGACCTTGCCGTTAAAGCCTGCTGTGACAAGGTGATCCTCACGGGTGAAGCTGAGATCCTTCATGCATTGTCGGTCGCAAGGATCGTGACGGGCGAGATGGGCCTTGGACTGACCACAATAATAACGGCTCTGCTGCATGATTCATTCGATACCTTGAAACCAAGGCAGCAGGAGCTTGAAAAGGAATTCGGCAAGAAGACCGTTGAAATCCTCCAGGGATTCTCAAGGATTACCAGCATCGACAGTATGCAGTCTTCATACCAGGCGGAGAACTTCAGAAAGCTTCTCCTTAGCCTTGCGGATGATGTCAGGGTAATTCTGATAAAACTTGTTGAAAGGCTGGAATATATGCGGAACCTGGATAATGCCCCTGAAAAGGACCGGCTGCCGATGGCTTCCGAAACATATTTCCTTTATGCACCGCTGGCACACCGGCTTGGTTATTACAATATCAAGACCGAGCTCGAGGACCTTTCAGTAAAGTATCTCGAGCCGGAACAATACCTGTACATTGAGACCCGCCTGAAGCAAACCACCGCATCGCGGAACAAGTTAATAAGGGATTTTTCAGAGCCTCTGCACCAGAAGCTTGAACAGCAGGGCTTCAGGTTTACGATCAAAAGCCGCACAAAATCAATTCATTCCATAATGACCAAGATGAAAAGGCAGGGAGTGGATTTTGATGAGGTATACGACCTTTTCGCCATAAGGATCATTCTTGACAGTCCTTTCGAATCCGAAAAATCCGATTGCTGGAGAACATATTCGATTGTAACTGATCTCTATCAGCCAAATCCGAGCAGGCTCCGTGACTGGATCTCGGTACCAAAATCAAACGGGTATGAGTCGCTGCATACAACTGTAGTTGGTCCGAGAGGCAAGTGGGTGGAAGTGCAGATACGGTCATTGCGGATGGATGAAATAGCTGAAAAAGGGCTGGCAGCACACTTCAAGTACAAGGGGCTCAAGGGAGAAAGCGGCCTTGACACCTGGCTTTCAAAAATGCGTGAGATACTTGAATCATCCGACAAAGCCGACAGCACTTTCTTTGACCAGGTAAGGCCCGGCCTTTACACCGATGAAGTATTTGTCTTCACGCCTAAGGGCGATCTGCGCCAGCTGCCTGCCGGCGCAACAGTCCTTGATTTTGCTTTTGACATCCATTCCGATGTGGGAGCTTCGTGCGTGGGAGCAAAAGTCAACGGCAAAAATGTGACTATCAGGCATGTTCTTCAGAACGGTGACCATGTTTCTATACTTAGATCCAAGAACCAAAAGCCCAAGCAGGACTGGCTGTCTTTTGTCATAACTTCCAAGGCAAAAACCAAGATAAAGCAGTTCCTGAACGAAGAAAGGGTTAAAGCGGCAGAAGACGGCAAGGAAATATTGATGCGGCGGCTGAAGAACTGGAAGATCACTTACGGAGACATGGTAATACAGAAACTTCTCGGTGCACTGAATATCAAGACATCACAGGAGATGTACTACCTGATTGCAGCTGAGAAGATCGATCTCCTCAAACTTAAGGACATACTCCTGAATGAAGAAGCTCAGCAGGTGACTGTAATCCCTGCGCCAGCCACTCATGAGAAGGAAACGAAGGAGACCGGAGATTACCAGCCTGATTATCTTATTATTGAGGACAGGGTGGAAGGACTTGATTACCGGCTTGCACGATGCTGTAATCCTGTTTATGGCGACTCGATCTTTGGTTTTGTAACAATATCTGAAGGGATCAAGATTCACCGTACCGGGTGCCCCAATGCGAATAACATGATTTCAAGATATCCTTACCGGATCATCTCTGCACGGTGGTCGAAATCAGGCAACATACCTTCATTCATTGCATCGGTAAGAATAACAGGTATTGAAGATCCGGGGATGGTAAACAAGATCGCTGATGTCATATCCGACAGCCGCGTTGCAATCCGGAGCTTCAATTACAATATCAATGAAGGCTTATTTGAAGGAACTTTGAACATAATGGTTCCTAACTATAATACTTTACAGCTAATTATAAGAAAGATTCAATCCATAAAGGGTGTGCTCAAGGCTACAAGATCAGACTCCTGATGTTATTCAAGGTTCAAGGTTCTTGTGGAGCCATGCCATGGCATGGCCCTACCGAATACCTTTGAACAGGAATTGTGAAAATTATTTCTTTTTTAAATTACCAGTCATCTGGTTGAACAATGCCAGCTGCTCCTTCATGGCTGCGATCCTGTCTTTTGGCTCAGTGCGTGCTTCCAGGAGTATCCAACCTTTATAATTCATTGCATTGAAGAGATCGAACAGCTGCTGGTAAGGATAATTGCCAACATTGAGTTCCCGTACGTGAACAGTATCCCCGAAATATTTCTTAACTGAATTGAAATTGGCTTCAAGTCCCGGATTAAGGAGGTCCTGGTCGTTGCAGTTCCAGCACATTTTTACATTCTTCTCGGTTACCTGATCGAAAATAGCCTTCATATTCGGGATCTCCTGGCTGACGTTGCCGTGGCATTCCACCCTGACAAGCTGGCCATAATCCTGGGCGAATTTTCCACATTCGTTGAGAGAGGCAGCTATCTGGGCTATTGTCTTCTCCCTTGAAACTTCGGCAGGTATCCCATTCGGCTTGACTTTGATCCCGGTGGCGCCAATATCCTTGCAAAGCTTGATGTATTCTTTTGTCTGATCAATATTCTGCCTGACTTTTTTGGGATCAGGACTATGGTATTCGAAATTGGCTCCGTAACCAACGCATTCAACAGGGCTGTCGGCGAATCTCTTTTTGACCTCGGCGCGTTGCGCTGCGGTGAGGTTAGTTTCAACCTTATGTGCATGATCCACTCTCAGTTCCAGGCCAAGCAATCCTGTCTTTTCGCAGTTGGAGATCAGTGTCGGCAGATCCCAGTCAGCTCCCCACATGTAAGTTACCAGTCCGAGCTTCATCCCGGAAGCCTTTTTGAAGTCAGACATGGAAAAGTTCCTTAGCATGACAAGAGATGCTCCTGCACTTAGGCTTGTTTGCACGAACTGACGGCGGGATAGTGATTTTTTCATAACGGATAGTGAATTTATGCCAGCTAATTTAATATTCTTTTGAATTTGCGCTACAGTGAAGAATGATATTCTGGTTAAAATAAGTTAAAGGAAGTTACACAGAGGACCACAGAGAACCACAGAGGACAACAGAGGACCACAGATTTTTTCTAATCCTCTGTGCGACTCTGTGCCGCCTCTGTGAAGTCTGTGTAACTTAAGCTCAATATCTCGAGTCGGGCTTTATCGGCAGCTTTGCCATCTTTTCCACTTCCATCTGTGCGAAGCCGAACTCTTCAACGATTTTTCCGAGGAGCAAATAAGTTCCGCTGCCTTTGAATGGATAGCTTTTCAGCGATTGAGAAAAATGGACCGTATCGAAGAAGCTTCCTTCGGCATCGATGAAGCAGCCGAAGTTCATCCAGTCGTTTTTTATTGTTTTGATGTATTTGACCGTGACGAGGTGCCCGACCATCCTGACCTTTCTTCCCACAAATTCAATTAATTTCCTTGCAGGGACCTCGCCCCTGTAAGATGTTACGAGCATATCGAACCAGCTCATTGTGACAGGAAACCCGAAAAGCTCGACTTCATCATAAAAATCCTCGCTTCCGCCGTGCTCAAGCTGCGGAAGCTCAAATTTTTTCAGTGCAGGGGAGAAGAGAGGTTTTGTCTCCTCGTGCTTGCTCCTGTTTATCATCATATGAGCTTCCCATAGAAGAACTGCTTTGGTTTTTCCCGTGAATCTCAAAGCTCCTGCCTTAATAAGAAGAATAAGCTGCTCAAGACCCGGGTTGACCCGTGTTACAAAATCCTCCAGCCCTTTAAAGTCTCCTTCTTTTCTCCTTATTTCTTCAATTGATGCGGCAAGCCCCTGTTCAACGTTAAGGATGTGGATGAAGCCAAGGTAAATCTCGCTTCCGTATATTGTTGTTTTATAAGTGCTCTTATTCACACAGGGCAGCTGAATGGTTGCGCCAAAACGCTTTGCTTCATGAACGTAGACCCATGTCCGGTAAAAACCTCCGAAATTGTTAATGACACCAACCATGAATTCGAGGGGGTAATTTGCTTTCAGGTAAAGGCTCTGGAAGCTTTCTACTGCATATGAGGCAGAATGAGCCTTTGAGAATGAATAGCCGGCAAATGATTCGATCTGCCTCCAGACCTCTTTAATAAGCTCCTCACTGTAGCCTTTTTCACGGCAGTTGGAAAAAAACCTGTCAACGATCCGCTGCATCTCGGCTTTCGACCTGTATTTGCCGCTCATCGCGCGCCGGAGCGTATCGGCATCGGCAAGGTCGAGGCCGGCAAAATGATGACAGATCTTCAGGACGTCCTCCTGGTAAACCATCACTCCGAATGTTTCCGAAAGCTGTTCTTTCATGATGGGATGGAGGTACTCGAACTTGTCGGGCTTATGAAACCTGAATATGTACTGCTTCATCATGCCCGAGCGTGCAACGCCGGGTCTGATTATGGAGCTGGCAGCGACAAGGATGGTGTAGCTGTCACAGTTCAGTTTTTTGAGAAGTCCGCGCATTCCGGGGCTTTCCACATAGAAGCATCCTTTTGTTTCCCCGTCTCTCAGGTATTCCTTTACCTTTTCATCCTTTTTGAATTTCTGAATTGCATGCACATCGACATCAATCCCCCTGTTCCGAAGTACAATTTCGGCAGTTTCCTTTATATGCCCGATGCCTCGCTGGCTGAGTATGTCGAGCTTCTCGAAGCCGATCTCCTCGGCTGTGTACATATCCCACTGGGTTGTAGGGAATCCCTTGGGTGGCATGTCCAGTGCGGTGTAGCAGGCGATAGGCTCTTCGGAGATGAGGATACCGCCGGCATGTATGCTTCTCATGTTCGGAAAATCGGCGATTTTCAGTCCCGTTTCAAAAATAAGGTCACTGATTTCGTTCCTGTTCATGTCGGCGGAAGGATTCTCGATGAGGGAATCGATCTCCTCTTTGGGAAGACCGTGGACCTTGCCCAGCTCGCGAACTATTGACTTTCCCCTGAAGGTGTTAATTGTGCCGAGCAGGGCGGTATGATGATAGCCATACCTTTTGAAAATGTAATCGATCACTTCGTCACGCTCCTTCCATGAATAATCGATATCGAAATCGGGCGGGCTGCTGCGTTTGGGATTTATGAACCGCTCGAAGTAAAGGTCGAGGTCAATGGGGTCAACATTGGTGATCTTCAGGCAGTAAGCAACCACGGAATTAGCCCCGCTTCCCCGTCCCACATGGTAGAAGCCTCTTGCCATTGAATACCTGACAATATCCCAGGTTATAAGAAAATAAGCTGAGAATCCGAGCTTGTCTATTATTTCGAGTTCGTGCTGAATTCGTTTCCGTGCTTCCTTGTTATTGCTGCCATACCTGTATTTCATTCCATCCCATGCGAGCTTTTCAAGAAGCAGCCTGTCGTCGTACCTGCTTGCAGAGTAAAGCTTCTTGTTTTTCAGACTTTTCATATCGAAATCGAGAGAGCAGTCATCTATGAGCTTTTGAGTGGCGGCGACCAGCCAGGGAAAGTCTTTGAATTTTTCAGTTGCGGCATTTCCGAAGAATTCATCGGATGAACCGCATTGTGAGGGTTTAAGATGACTGAGCAGGATATTATTCTCGACTGCCCTCAGGCTTTTATGAACCGGTATGTCATCAGCTTCGGCAAAAGTGACCGGCTGCAGAATGATGAGTGATTTTTTTACTGAAGCGCCCAGGCTGACAAGCCTGCTGAGCCCGGATGTCCGGATGCCGATCCTTTCGTTATCGAACAGTTTCCGCGAAGGCAGATTTCCCATCGGGTAGATGATGTATGATTCCCTGAATTCCGGGGCAGGGAAGGGGACAGGCATTCCCTTGAAATTCAAGTCTGAGAGAAATTCATTGAGTTCCCGTAGTCCTTTATTATTCCGTGCAATGCCGATATACTGCAGGTCGTTGCTGTTGCGGAACTCTATGCCTGCAAGGGGGCGTATGTTCTGTCTGGCGCATTCCCGTGCAAATTCCGGGATGCCGGTGGAGTTGTTTATGTCGGTGAGGGCAATGGTATCAGCGCCAGCTTCTTTTGCTTTCTGCACAAGCTTCTCTATGGACATCATGCCATAGCGTAAACTATAATATGAGTGACAGTTTAAGAACATATTCAGAAGTGCCTGGAGTGACTAGCCTAGAGTATTTGCACTCTAGCGCACTTTCACGCACTTTTTGTTATACCGTCCCAGTGGTAACCTTTCAGCTTCTCTTCCATTAATTTCTGCTGCTGAAGGGCAGTTTCAAGCTTTTTAATCGCTTTTTCCTCCCGTTCCTCACTGGTCATTACCCCGGATGCGCGCCTCACAGCATCCTCACCGAAACGGTTCCTTACCCTGTCCATAGCAAGGTAAAGGCTCACCTTTTCGGGAGTATCGTCGAATATGTCGAGCTGCTGCACACCGCGAACCAAGTGGCTCAATCTTACCCCGATAAGCCTTATCAGCATGCGTCGCTGGTAAAGGCGTGAAAAGAGCTCTTTTGCCACTTCAGACAGCACATGGTCGAATGAAGTGTAGGGGATCCGCTTTTGTAAGGTATGTGTATCGAAATTCGAATACCGTATTTTGACAGTCACGCATGAGGTCAGCTTCTCCTGTTGCCGCAGGTCGAATGCGATCTTTTCGACCATGCTGACTATAAGCTGGTTGAGCCTGTGTATGTCTGTCGTATCTTTTTCGAAGGTGTGCTCCGTGCTGATTGATTTCTGCTCGGAATAGCTGACAACTGGAGTGGAGTCGATTCCATTGGCTTTCTTCCATATGTCTATTCCGTTCTTGCCCATAAGGTTCCCGATCATTTCGACGGGGATATTCCTGAGAGTGAATATTTTTGCAATTCCCATCGAGCGCAGGAGCTGATATGTTTTCTCGCCGATCATCGGGATCTTTCTTATCGAGAGCGGGTCGAGAAAAGGCAGGACAATGCTTTTCTGCACCTCCCTTTCCCCGTTAGGCTTTGCTTCGCCAGTGGCGATCTTCGAGACAGTCTTGTTAACAGACAATCCAATCGATATTGGCAGTCCCGTTTCCTTTATTATTCTCTCCCGGAGCTCATGCGACCATTTGTAGCAGCCATAAAAACGATCCATGCCGGTGAGATCGATATAATGCTCGTCGACGGATGCTTTTTCATACAAAGGCGCCTGTTCGGCGATGATATCCGTCACCATGTGCGAGTAATTGCTGTACAGCTCCATGTCGCCCCGGATGACAATTGCATCGGGACACATTGCGCGGGCCATCTTCATCGGCATGGCGGAGCTTACGCCATATTTGCGGGCTTCGTAGCTGCAGCTTGCCACGACGCTGCGGTCCGACAAGCCTCCTATGACCACCGGCTTGCCAAAGAGCCGGCTGTTCCTGAGCCGCTCGACCGATACAAAGAATGTATCGAGATCGAGATGCAGCACATTGCGTTCTATAGTTCCGTCCATTTCCATTTTCTCCACGATTAGCAGTCTGCACAATGAACTTAAGAAGTGACTAGAGCGACTAGAGTTACGAGTGACTAGAGTTTGATCACGATGATAATGAGTGTCCGATGGAGGCAGAGATTGATAACAATTCATTTGCCTCTTTATACTCATCATTTATTTGTACCCATTCCAAATCTTTAATAATTTCCAGCCAGTACAAAGTTTCATCAGATTCACTTTCGCATATCTTGATTTTATTCTTGAAGTCAGCCCTGCTCCTTGCTCTGCTAGCTTCACGATAATTGGCGCCGACACTGCTGCCAGCTTTTGTAATTTGATTTCTTACAACCTTGCCTTCAACCGTATTCGGTAAGTTTGCGGATAATCTGATGAGTCTGATTGCAAATGTTCTGGTCCTTGCCTGAAGCTGTTTGCTAAATTCCTTATTGTTCATTAGTAGTATGAAATTAAAAACGTTTGAATAAACTCTAGTCACTCGTAACTCTAGTCACTTTTTTTCTTTTTCTCTTGCTTATTAAACAATTTAATTTTATTTTTGATTAAAATTTAATCAAATATATGATTACAATATAATCACGTTTTCGATATGTTTTTCACACAGAACATAAAATTTTTAAGAAAAAGGAAAGGCAGGACCCAGGATGAGGTTGCATCTGCCCTGAACCTTAAGCGTTCCACGCTCAGCGGCTATGAGAACGGCATCGCCCAGCCCGGAATAGAGGCTCTTATCACTTTCTCCGGATATTTCAATATATCCATAGACAATCTGCTGAAGCTCGATCTTTCAAAATTTACCGAGAGTCAGCTTGGTGAACTCGAGAGGGGATATGATGCCTATATAAAGGGAAGTAACCTGCGTGTTCTTGCAACTACAGTCAACTCTGACAATCGCGAGAACATCGAGCTTGTCCCTGAGAAGGCCAAAGCCGGTTATACAACCGGGTATGCGGATCCGGAGTTTATCGGTGAGCTGCCGGTATTCACCCTGCCATTTCTTTCAGACAAGAAGAAATACCGGACATTCCAGCTGAAAGGTGATTCGATGCTCCCCATCCCTGACGGATCGTGGGTTACCGGCGAGTTCCTGCAGGACTGGATGCAGATAATCAGCGGCAAGGCATATATTGTTTTCACACTGGATGACGGCATAGTATTCAAGATAGTGGAAAACTATATAAAAACGGACGGCAGGCTGGTGCTGTACTCACTCAATCCAATTTATGAGCCGTACGAGGTTCATGTGAATGAAGTGAAAGAGATCTGGAAGTTTGTGAATTACATCAGCAGCGAATTACCCGATCCTGTTATGCCTGAAAAGCAGATCTACCAGGCAGTTGCAGGGATGAAGCATGACCTGGAGAGGATAAAGAAGAAGCTGGGGAAAGATATTTCTGATGTAAAAGAAGAGTGACTAAAGTGACTAGAGTTACGAGTGACTAGAGTTGAAGGAGTGCCGTAAATTGAATTGAGTCCCGTACTGACATTCAATCCGGGACTTAATACCGATTACCGATTACCGATTACTGATTACTCTTTCGTGAGCTGCAGGATCATCTGAATGATCTTTTCATTATCCGATTCCGGGATCTTGCCTGTATAAAGGGCCCTGCATACGCGGTTTTTATCCAATATCACGACTGAATAGCTGTCCTTTGGCAGTCCCCAGAGAGACTGGAGGGTTGCATCATAATCGAACAGTATTGTTGTATTGAATTTCTTTGCTTTCTTCCCGGCAATGGCCCTTATGAGCCCATTGGGCTTCCATGTTGATTTGCAGTCAACCACCCCGAATCCCTTGAAAGAATCCCTGCTTATCCTCTTGTCGACATCCACTGCCTTGTTAACGGCTTCATTGAATGGCTCATTGAGCTCTGACTCATCGGGGTCCACGTAATTGAGCTGGATAACCTTCCCTGCCCATGAATTCATGGTGAATTCCTTCTTGTCAGCATCGGTGAATTTCCAGTCAGGAGCTTTCATACCCACTGCAAGTTTTTGCTGACCGAATGCGGCCACCATTGAAAATACGCAGAATGTCAGAGTGATTGTCAGTTTTTTCATAAGCCGGGTTTTAAGATTTTTCTGCGGAAATATATATAAATTTTTGTTATAAATTAATTCTGAATGTTAGATCATTAATCCATTCAACTGTATTACTTTTGCAAACTGATTTTTTTATATGCAGTCTATTCGGAATATTGCAATTATTGCTCACGTCGATCATGGGAAAACCACTCTGGTGGACAAGATAATACAGGAGTGCAAGGTGCTGGACCAGAGAAAGGAGGCAGGAGAACTGATACTCGACAGCAATGACCTTGAAAGGGAACGGGGGATAACCATTCTGGCAAAGAATGTGTCTGTAAGGTACAAAGGTGTTAAAATCAATATCATCGATACACCGGGGCACGCTGATTTTGGCGGTGAAGTTGAAAGAGTTCTCAAAATGGCAGACGGGGTACTGCTCCTGGTCGATGCATTCGAGGGGCCAATGCCCCAGACAAGGTTTGTGCTTGGAAAAGCTATAAGCCTCGGATTGAAGCCGATCCTTGTTGTCAACAAAGTAGACAAGGAAAACTGCCGTCCCGATGAAGTACAGCAGGACATCTTTGAGCTCATGTTCAACCTGGATGCATCCGATGATCAGCTGAATTTTGAAACAATATTCGGTTCGTCAAAACATGGATGGATGAGCCGCGACTGGAAGAAACCGACTGACAATATCATCGCCTTGCTCGATACAATTCTATCGCAGATTCCTGAAGCTCCATACATGCCCGGTACCGCTCAGATGCAGGTTGCTTCTCTCGATTACTCGAGCTATGTTGGACGAATCGCCATTGGAAGGGTGTTCAGGGGCGATATCAATATTGGTGAAGATTATACGCTTTGCAAAAGAGCCGGTGAAGTAAAAAAGGTCAGGGTTAAGGAGCTTTATGTCTTTGAGGGACTGGGACGTGTTAAGACAGAAACCGTAAGAAGCGGAGATATTTGCGCAGTTGTAGGCCTGGAGGATTTTGAGATCGGAGACACTCTTGCCGACCTTCTTAATCCCGAAGCCCTCCAGCGTATCGAGGTCGATGAACCTACGATGAGCATGGTTTTTACAATTAACAATTCGCCTATGTTCGGCAAGGAAGGAAAATTTGTCACTTCCCGGCACCTCAGGACAAGGCTTGTGCGTGAAACAGAGAAGAACCTGGCCCTTAAAGTTGAAGAAACAAATTCTGAAGACACTTTCAACGTTTACGGCCGTGGGATACTTCATCTTTCCATACTGATAGAAACAATGCGCCGTGAAGGTTATGAGTTCCAGGTCGGTAAACCTAAGGTAATTATCAAGGATATTGACGGAGTAAAGTCAGAACCGTATGAGATCCTCACGATCGATGTGCCACCTGATTTTTCAGGCAAGGCAATCGAGCTGGTTACACAGAGGAAAGGCGAGATGATCGTTATCGAGCCAAAAGGAGATCTTATCCATCTTCAATTTGATATTCCTGCAAGGGGGCTGATCGGACTGAGAAACAATATGCTGACGGCAACATCAGGTGAAGCTGTGATGCATCACAGGCTGAGAGGATATGATAAATACAAGGGCGATGAGCTGATGCCTCGTCCCAACGGTTCCCTGGTATCTCTTGAACAGGGAATGGCTACCGGATATGCTATCGACAGGCTGCAGGACAGGGGCAGGTTTTATATTGATCCGGGCGAGATTGTTTACCGGGGACAGGTTGTTGGCGAACATACTCGCCCTGGCGAGCTTGAGGTGAACGTTGTAAAAGGAAAGAAGCTGACCAATATGAGAGCATCCGGATCAGATGAAAGCCTTAAGATAGCACCAAAAATAAGGTACTCGCTCGAGGAATCCATGGAACAGATCAAGGATGATGAATACCTGGAAGTGACTCCGCTGAATCTTAGAATGCGTAAGATACCCGGGTACAAATTTGCCTGAGATTTATTAATTTGGAAGCATGAAAAAGTACTTCCTCTTAACAGCTGTTGTCCTGTTCCTGGCTCTGGCAGGTTTGTCAGGACAAAAAGTCAGTTATTCTTCATTCGGCATTGATCCGGTGAACGGTCATATCCCCACAGGACTTAAGTCCGGAGACAGGGCTCCTGATTTCACCGGCTATGACCAGAAAGGCAAGCAGGTGACGCTTAAAAGCTTCCTCGAAAAAGGGCCTGTCGTCCTTTTCTTTTACAGGGGGAACTGGTGTCCTGCCTGCAATAAGCAGCTTGCAGCGTACCAGGATTCACTCAACATGATCACCGGCGAGAATGTTTCACTGGTGGCAATCACACCCGAATCGATTGAATTTGTCGAGCAGACAGTAAAGCTGCATAATATCGGCTATACGGTAGTGTATGACTGCCAGGAAAAGATCATGCAGGATTATGACCTGATGTTTAATGTCACAAAGGATTTCAATGACCTGGTTCTGAACAGGCTTAAGGTAAACATAGCTGAACATAACGGGAGGGATGCTGCACATCTGCCGGTTGCAGCGACATTCATCATCAACAAGTTCGGAACTATAACTGCAAGGTATTTTGACTACGACTACCACCACAGGGCCTCGGTGAAGTGGATAATGCAGAATCTGAGTACAGTGTTGTAAAGCAATTTTAATGCAAAGCACGCAAAGATGAAGATGCAAAGGGCGCAGAGGATCTTTTGCGTACTCTGCGTAATACTTGCGTACTCTGCGTTAAAAAAGATCTAAATCAAAAGATCTGCTGAAGATCTGAATATCTTCATTTTTTCGACAGATGTTCCTGGAGTGATCTCGCACCCGGCAGAAACAATGCATCTTCCTCCCGCATCATCAAAATCTTTTTTTACTGAATTTCTTATCAATTCTCCGGATCCGTTTTCAATTACACTAACAGGATCGCTTTTTCCGCACAGCACCTGGTATCTTTGAAGATATGATGTAAAACTCGATATATCACTCACAAGATGGTCTATGTCAATAATATCTGCACCTGTTTCGATCATGCCCTTCAATATGGCCGTCGTGTTGCCGCAGATATGCAGTTTTGCATATGCTCCAAATGAATGTACGCATTCAACAAGCTTTTTCTGACGTTCAAAAGCATATGAATAATAAAGGTCTGGCCCGATCTGTGAACAGAAAGCATCACCTATTCCGATGCAATGCGCTCCGGCTTTCACCTGCAGGGCGATAAAGTCATAAGCGCTCTCAACAATCACATCCATGGCCTTTTCAACAGCTTCGGCTTCAATCAGAAGATCCACAGATGCATTTGATGCTCCTCTGAGGTCCACGTATTCGGCGACAGGTCCTTCAATCCATCCTACGATAAATTTGTCAGGTGAGTTCGCGGCAAATTGCCTGAGCTCTTCAAGCCTGTTCAGGCACCGGGTATTTTCAAGGGGGTTGTATTTCTTCAGATCATAGACAGATGCCGCGTCGGGATAATGGCCACCTTTATCCAGGGGGAGGCTGTCTTCAGGATATTCTACCTGGATACCGAATGCGGAGGCTTCAGCCCACGGATCTGACATTACTGTAACCCAGTCTATATCGAAATCACGCGCACATACGATCATTGCAGTTGTCTTTGCGGAAGGCACTGTGCAGAAATCACGATATTTCACACCGGCATATTTTGCTGCCCAGCGCATTATAATAGGGTGGAATGGAGGACGATCCTGGACATCTCCTTTCAGGAATCCGGATGTCCGGTCCAGTCCCGTAATTTTTTCAGGCTTCATTTAGGAAATCGTTGAGAGGTTTCATAAGACGGCAGGCTTTCAGCACGAGATCTAAGCATTCCGGGGAAGTAACTTCCGAGTCTTTCAGCATTCTGACAACCAGGAAGCTTTTCAACCTCAACAGGTCAATGTGCGGATGATCTTTGGGATAACCTTTCGGGGCAGTCTTCAGCTTTTCACCTTCAATCTCGCCGAACATCCCGGCAAAATCCTTGTTTTTAAGTATTCTCACGAGTTTGTCACCATCTTCATCGATCTTTTCGCGGATTGCGGCAAGCCGGTCTGCGGGTGGCATATATGCTCCTCCCGCAATCATGCTGTTGTTCCCCGGCTCTATATGAAAATAGTAGCCGGCATACCTGTCGCCATTCTGCCTTCCACCCCTGACCATGAAAGCGCCGAGATGAGTCTTATATGGCGATTTGTCGTTTGAGAACCTGATATCTCGATTGATCCTGTACACGCAGCTGCTGACCTCGAGGCCTTTCATGATCGGCTCAAATTTTATTATTCCCCCGAGAAGATTGCCTGCAAAGCCCTCAAAGTTCTGTTTTGCTTCAAGGTACCTGGGCTTATTTTCCAGAAACCATTCCCGTTCATTGTTCTTCTTTAAGTCTTTCAGAAAGTCGAATGTTGATTTTTTTATTGGTTCCATTTGCGGCAAATTTCAAATTTCAACAACAGTATGCTATTTTTGTTATTGTTCTGTCTATCAAAAATAATAAAGAATGTTCTATGGCTGACATCCCCCGTAAAAAGATTACCGTTTCAGGTCTTAAGAACGCATTCAAGCTGTACAGTTACATCAGGCCATACGGCGGTGAGTATGCCGCAGGAATGTTCTTCCTTCTGGGTTCGAGCATTGCAAGCCTGGCTTTTCCCAAATTTCTTGGTGAACTGGTAAATTCCGGTAACAGCGGTACTCTGTCGCACGATATAAACCGCATAGCGCTTCTGCTTGTCGGAATCTTGTTTATACAAGCATTGTTTTCTTATTTCAGGGTTGTCCTCTTCGTAAACGTCACAGAGAAGTCCCTGGCGCTGCTGCGGCAGACAGCATACAATCATCTTATAAAGCTTCCTGTTCGTTTCTTTGAAAAGCATAGGGTTGGTGAGTTGAACAGTCGTATTTCGTCCGACATCTCGTTACTGCAGGAAACGCTTACATCGACTCTTGCCGAGTTCATCCGGCAGATCATCATAATCGCCGGAGGCATAACCCTGCTTGCACTTACTTCATGGAAGCTGACTTTGTTTATGCTAGCAATTGTACCCGGGATAATGATACTTGCGGTGGTGTTCGGCAGGTTTATCAGGAAGTTTTCAAAGGATGTGCAGAAGGAAGTTGCAAAATCGAACACGATCGTTGAAGAGACCCTTCAGGGAATTCAGAGCGTCAAGACCTATACAAATGAATTCCTGGAAATTGAACGATATAAAAACAGGACCTCGGAGATAGCGAAAATAGGAATGAAAAGCGGCAAATACCGGGGAGCATTTTCTTCATTCATGATCATCGGCCTGTTCGGAGCAATGGTTGCGGTCATCTGGCGCGGCTCGGCGCTGATGGCATCAGGTGTAATAAATGCAGGACAGCTTTTCTCATTTGTGATCTATTCCGGCTTTGTAGGCGGAACTTTTGGCGGATTGGCCGGAGTTTTTACACAACTTCAGAGGTTCATGGGAGCGACGGAAGAGCTCTTTGAACTTTTCAATGAACAGGAAGAACCGCTCATTATGACAGGCCAGGTTAGTCCTGATGAAAGGATTTGCGGGGTAGTATCCTTCAGTAATATTTCATTCAGATATCCTTCCCGTCCTGAAGAAGAAGTTCTGACCAGTATAAATTTCACGATCGAAAAAGACAGCATGGTCGCGCTTGTAGGCAGCAGCGGAGCAGGCAAATCAACTATTGCAGCGCTCCTGATGCGCCTTTATGAACCTACATCGGGTGAAATACTTTTCGATGGAAGCAGCAGCAGCAAGTTCAGTGTTTCTGCGATAAGAAAACAGATTGCCCTGGTTCCGCAGGATATCTTTTTGTTCGGCGGGACCATCAGGGAGAATATACTTTATGGCAGGCCGGAAGCATCTGAAGAGGAAATGGCTGATGCAGCCGCCAAGGCGAATGCACTGGAGTTCATAGAAAGGTTCCCCGATAAGTTCAACACTGTTGTCGGCGAACGCGGTATTCAGCTTTCAGGCGGTCAAAGGCAGCGAATCGCAATAGCCCGGGCCGTCCTTAAAAATCCGAGAATCCTGATACTCGATGAAGCAACATCATCACTTGATTCTGAATCCGAAAGGCTTGTCCAGGATGCTCTCGAAAAGCTGATGAAAGGCCGTACTTCGCTTGTAATAGCCCACAGGCTTTCGACTATCAGGAAAGCCGACCAGATACTTGTAATAGACGAAGGGAAGATCGTGGAGAGGGGCACCCACGACCAGCTTATCGTCCTTGAGAATGGCATTTACAGGAATTTGAGCTTATTGCAGTTTGCAGTTTAAGAGGAATTAGCCTTAGTGTCCTTCGTGATTACCTTTAATATTATAAGCAATCAGTGCATTACCATGCCTGATATAAAGCACTCCATTATTTATCACCGGGTGGGAGAAATGCTCCTTAGTCCCTTTGGAAATCCTGAATGAACTTACCTTTTCAATGTTGCCATTATTACAGCTCAAAAGCATCATTTCTCCCTTTTGGGTATAGTAATAAAGCATGCCGTCAGCTGAAATGATCGCTCCGGTGCCTATTCTCAGCGAATCCCTGAGCATTCCGGTGCCGGCGTTTATGGATATAAGCTGCGGCTTCACCGTACCACCGCAATACATGTAATCGCCGATCCTGACAACTCCTCCCATATAGCTGTCAAAGTCCTTATTGCGCCAGCCTTCCTTTATTGACTTTCCGTCAGCAGAGATTTCCAGCTTTACAGTGCAGTTACCATCGCCCTCGACATACCAAATCGTTCCGTTTTCATACAAAACAGTGTTGCAATGCGTATCACCGTAACCGGGACCTCTTTTCTCAAGCGGATAATTGTCCTGCTCCTGCGACCACAGCATTTTGCCGGTATTTGCATCGAAACCCATCATGTGATAGGCAGAAAATGTAACAAGGATATGCCCTGACGGATGTTCTATCAGTTTAGGCTGGTTGTAGGCAGAGGTTTCGCCGAATCCCTTGTTTGTCCACACCAGTTTCCCGGTGAACCTGTCGAGTGCAACCACATTGTGAACCTTGCCTCCGGCTGTCCAGAAAATTTTATTCCCGTCAATGAGAGGGGATTCGGAATGGCCATGCAGTGGCAGTACACCACGGAAATCTTCCGCAAGGTGCTTTGACCATATTATTTTACCTGTGTTCCTGTTGATACAAAACAGGTTTCCCATGCCGTTGCCTGCATAAACCAGTTCACCTGCGACTGTCGGAGCTGATCTTGATCCGGGGCATGACCGCATCCATTCCCCTCCCATTGAAGTGCGCCATTGTTCTTTACCTTGCTGGTTGAAGCTGAAGAGGTAACAGGTAGAATCGATCTCCCCTGTAATATAGAACCTGTCACCGGCAAAAACAGGCGATCCGTAACCATTCCCGATGGATTCAATGGACCATAACTCTTCAGGGCCTGCGGCAGGCCAGGTTTTCAGAAGGTTTTTGTCAGGATAGTTACCTGATCTGTCTGGTCCCCGCCACTGGTATACAGTTTTATCAGAGGGACCATTTATGGCAAGCAAAAGGAAGAGGACTAGTTTCATAAAAGCAATTTGATTATCCAAATATAGATAAAAACACCTTTGTGCCCTTTGTGAATACCTTGGTGTCCTTCGTGATAAAAAAATAAAACCTTTAACCACAAAGGGCACAAAGGGAAGAACACAAAGAAACACAAAAGGATATCGTAAATTCGTTTGGCTTTGCAGAAAGCTCCTTTGGTTTTACGGAACATATGTTTAATTTCACAATCGATTCATTATGTAAATCAATGAGGACAACATTCCTGTTTTTATTTCCCGTTCTTTTCATTGGAGCCTTCCTGTCTTGCAAACAACCCGTAAGCCAGGCCTCAGAACGCATCAGGCCGCTTAAAGATACCATCGGATTTGCCCAGTATACCTGGCAGATGGACAGCCTTATGTCAAGAATTGAAAGGGCAGGGTGGAAGAAAGGCGATACTACATCCCTGAGATTTGCAATTTGTCCCCATGACGATTATACATATGTCGGAAAACTCTACCCCGAACTGTTGCAGAATATAAAAGCTCCCAACGTTATCCTGCTGGGAGTGGCACACGGTGCGGCAAAGATGGGCATAGAAGATTCACTTGTATTCGATTCTTTTACAGAGTGGAAAGGGCCCTGGAAGAATGTTAAGATTTTACCCGAACGCGAGGATGTTTATGAGGCGCTTGCAGGTAAATATGCCATTGTCAATGACAGTCTCCATACTTCTGAGCATTCAATTGAGGCAATGATCCCGTTTCTTCAATATTTTAATCGTGACGTTTCAATAATCCCCATCCTGGTACCGGCAATGAGCCCGCGACGCATGGAACAATGCGGAAGGGCCCTTGCGCAGGTGATCGATTCTGTTGCTGCAAAAAACAAATGGGAATGGGGCAAAGATTATGCAATTGTTGTGACTACTGATGCCGTTCATTACGGCAATGAGGACTGGGGCGGAAAGGATATGGCACCTTTCGGATGTGATACCACGGGGATCAGAAAAGCCCTGAACCTCGAGCATCGGATCATCAACTGGTGTTTCAGGGGAGATATAAATCCATGGAGGATCAGGATGTTCAACCGCTATACTCTCGATCAGGAAGATTATCATAACTATAAGTGGACCTGGTGTGGCCGGTATTGTGTGCCGGTTGCCATGTATGCTGCATATTACCTTGATCATCAGCACACGCTTCAAAGCATGCCTGCAATGTATTCCACCAGCATTACCGCGAGCCATGTGCCGGTTGATGACCTCCGTATGGGCAGGACAGCAATTGCCACCCGGTGCCATTGGGTCGGGTATGCAGCAGTTGGATACAGGTGAAAATTTTTGTAAATTGTAATAAAATCTCTCCTATGAAGGCTGTAAGAAGATTCCTGTGTCTTGCTGTTATACCTGTCTTAATTGCAAACTCTTCATGCAGGAAATCCGAAGACAGGATAACCGGTGAAATCAAAAACATCGCCGGGAGATTCGTTCCGGACAAAAGAACGGCAATATTCAGTGTTGAAGTTAAGGAAGGCTCCGGTAACAAGGTGATCCTTAAGGGTGAAACAACTGTCCCGGCTGCCAGGGATTCATTATTTAAACGTTTAAATAACGAATATAATAACATATCAGACAGCATCTTAATACTCCCAGACACTTCAGGCAACAGGAAGTACAGGGGCCTGGTTTCGCTAAGTGTTATAAATCTGAGAAAAGAACCTGACCATGCATCTGAGCTTGTTTCACAGGCGATACTCGGTTCACCGTTGCTAATCCTCAAGGAGGATGATGGCTGGCTGATGGTTCAGACTCCTGATAAATATATTTCCTGGACAGAAAACTCATCTGTAAGGAAGACTTCTCCCGGTGAGATGAATGTCTGGAAGAATTCTGACCGCATGGTTTATCTTGGGAACACAGGATGGATCTATGCAAATCCTGCAAGGACTTCAGTCATCGGCGATATTGTGGCAGGCGGCCTGGTTGCAAAGACAGGTGAGACCGGCGATTTTTTCAGAGTAGTCCTGCCTGACGGACGTGAAGGTTTTATCGAAAAGGCCTTTCTTGAGCCATTCAGCCAATTCATTAAAGATACAACATCCGGTGATGGCATAATCAAAAGGGCTGAGTCAATGCTGGGGATCCCGTACCTGTGGGGAGGATCATCGCCGAAAGGAGCTGATTGCAGCGGCTTTGTACAGAATGTGTTTTTTATGAACGGAATGATCGTGCAAAGGGATGCATCACAACAGGCTATGCACGGCCATCCTGTGGATATTTCAGCAAATTTCAGCAATCTCAGGGCTGGAGACCTGCTTTTCTTCGGTAGTGAGAATCGTATCACTCATGTTGCAATATATAAGGGCGATACAGAATTTATACATTCTTCAGGGCGGGTCATGATCAACAGCCTCGATTCGACAAGGAACAATTACAGCCCATACAGGAGAAGCACACTGAGAAAGGCTTTGAGGATTATTGGTAATGAAGATGAAGGAATTGTCAGACTTAAGGCCCATAAATGGTTTTAGAGATTTGGCCGCAAAGGCGCTAGGGCACAAAGTTTAAATGTTTAAAAATTGCTAAATGAACCTTGGCGTCTTTGCGCCTTGGTGGCAAAAAAATATAGAACAATCAAAAATGAAAAGCAGGCGTGAATTTCTGAAAGATCTGACCATGATGAGCTTGGCAGGATCATTTTCGTATAACTCATTCGGAAGAGGGGAGTGGGTAAGTCCCGGGAAGAAGCGCAAATCCTCCATGACATTCAGATTCAGGGCCTATGAGCTTCAGCTTAAGCATGTATTCACCGTTGCAGTGAATTCACGAAGCACAACTCCTGTAATGCTCACTGAAATTGAATACGATGGAATCATCGGTTACGGTGAAGCATCGATGCCTCCGTATCTTGGGGAAAGTCATCAAACAGCAGGCAAGTTCCTCTCGATGGTAGATCTTTCCCGTTTTGGCAGCCCATTCCTTATCCAGGACATACTCGAATATATAGAGAATCTCGCCCCGGGAAACTATGCCGCAAAGGCTTCGGTCGACATTGCGTTGCATGATCTTGCAGGCAAGCTCCTGAAGCAGCCATGGTTCAGGATCTGGGGACTTGACCCTTCAAGAGCGCCGAATACTTCGTTTACCATCGGTATTGATAAGCCTGAGGTTGTGACAGAAAAAACAAAAGAAGCTTCAGCCTTCAAAATTCTGAAAGTAAAGCTCGGCCAGGGCAATGACAAGGAGATGATACAAGCTGTGAGGAGTGTCACAAGTGTGCCTTTGTGTGTTGATGTTAACCAGGGATGGATAGATCACCTCATGGCTCTTGACATGTGCTACTGGCTGAAGGACCAGGGAGTTGTATTTGTCGAGCAACCAATGCCAAAGGACCGCACTGACGATATTGGCTGGCTTACCAGGAACAGCCCTCTGCCGATAATTGCGGATGAATCTCTTCAGACAATATCCGATTTCAAAAAAATTCAGGGCATATACAGCGGCATAAACGTAAAGCTTATGAAATGCGGCGGGATGCGGGCGGCCTTTACCCTGATGGAGATGGCACGGCAGCTCAATATGAAAACAATGATTGGCTGCATGACAGAAACCTCGTGCGCCGTTACTGCAGCAGCACAGCTTTCACCTCTTGCAAACTGGGCAGATCTCGACGGCAACCTGCTTATCAGCAACGATCTGTTTGAAGGCATTAAAATAATTGACGGGAAAGTTGCTCTTCCCGACAGGCCGGGAATAGGAATAAAGAAGCTTCCGGATTGAGATTAATCAATATATAACTTGATATAAATCAAATTATTACATATGGCGAAAAAAAAAACCTTAAAGATTACTGTCCTGGTAATCGTAACAGCTGCCGTCCTGGCCATCGTTCTTTATCTGAATTCATTAATGCCGATAATCACAGGTTATGCGGCCAAGCACCTTTGCTCGGATGTGTTTATTTCAGGACGGAACCCTGATGACCCCGAAGCGCTTGACCTAAGTTTTTCGTTTATAAAATATAACAGGTACAAAGTCAATTACGATGAAAAGAGCGTCACCGCCAGGTTCCTGTGGGGGAAATCAAAAGCCATTTACAGGGACGGTTTCGGAGCAACACTGGTGAGAGACACTTCCGAAGAGGATCTCAGAAAAGTCAGGTTTCCGCGCGGAACAGACCCCGGTTATAGTCGCGACACGATAAAATGGCCGCTTGGTGACATGATACCTGATACTGCGACAGGGATTAACATGCAGAAGGTCCGGGAAATTTCGAAAAAAGTAATAGAGGAAAATGCATATAACGGAAATATTTTTGCTTTTTTGGTAATGCACAAAGGCGTTCCGGTACTTGAATCCTACAAGCCTAGGTTTGATAAGAATACCCGGTTTATCAGCTGGTCAATGGCAAAGAGCTTCACAAATGCACTGATTGGGATAATGGTTAAGAAAGATATGATCGATGTCAGTCAGCCGGCAGGATTAAAGGAGTGGCAGAATGATGAACGAAGCAAGATTACCTTGAATGATCTTCTGCACATGGAGAGCGGGCTGGAATGGAACGAGGATTACGGAAACAGGTCCGATGTAACGGTAATGCTTCACTCTAAATCCGATATGGGACTCTACGCATTCGGGAAGAAGCTTAAATATGAACCGGGCACTTACTGGCAGTACTCATCCGGGACAACCAATATCGTAAGCGATATTATTCAAAGAAAATTCAACAGTGATTCAGCTTATTACGCTTTTGCCAGAAATGAACTTTTCAACAGGATAGGAATGCCTGATGCAGTCTTTGAAACAGACCCGTCAGGAACGTTTGTCGGTTCTTCCTATCTTTTTGCAACTGCCCGCGATTATGCACGTTTCGCTTATCTCTTCATGCATGACGGGGTCTTCAATGGTGAAAGGATACTTCCGGAAGGATGGGTTAAATACAGTACCACGCCGGCATCTGCAAGCAAAGGCCAGTACGGCGCATTCTTCTGGCTCAACCAGGGAGGAAAAATACCTGATGCTCCAAGGGATATGTTCAGGTGTGATGGTCATGATGGGCAGTTTATCGCAATGTTCCCTTCACAGGACCTGGCTGTTATAATTCTCGGGTATTCACCTTCCTCCAAAGGCGGGGTTAATCTTGGTGGCCTGCTTTTGGATGTTCTCTCGGCAGTAAAATAAGCTTAATTACACAGAGAGCCACTGAGATCCAAAGAGACAGAAGACTGTCTTCCGACTTCGGTCTTCGGTCTAAAGGAACTCTGTGTAACTTTTTTGTAGAAAAACATGAAAGACGAAGGACTAAAGCGTGAGATCGGAACATGGGGACTGGTTGCGAACTCAGTAAATATAATGGTGGGAGCGGGGATATTCATCCTTCCTGTTCTCGTTGCTGAAAAATTAGGGCCGGGAAGCATTGCAGCATACGCAATTTGCGGCGGCTTGATGATACTCATCATGCTCTGTTTTGCAGAAGTTGGTTCGAAGATCACAATTTCAGGAGGAGCATATTCATACATCGAGGCGGCATTCGGCAGGTACGCAGGGTTTCTTACAGCAAATATTTTCATATTCGGAGCCGGAATCACTGCAAATGCAGCTGTAGCGAACGGGCTTGCAGACACATTATCATATTTCTTTCCCGTATTCAGTATTCACCTGTTCAGGATCGGGTTTTTCAGCATAATCTTCGGATTCCTGGCATATTTCAATGTGAGAGGTGTCAAAAATGCTGTGCTTATTGTTAAGATAAACACTGTTGCAAAGCTACTTCCGTTAGTGATGATAGTTGCTGCCGGATGGTTTTTTATTGACAAGCCGGAAATAAAACTTAATGGGGGCAATTCTTTAAATGCTATTGGCCAGGTATCACTTATCCTTTTATTTGCATTCGTAGGTGCTGAAACAGCTTTGAATGTCGGAGGCGAAATCCGGAATCCTGCAAGGACAATTCCAAAGGGAATAATGATAAGCATGCTGATTGTTGTGGTTCTGTATATTCTGGTACAGGTCGTCGTACAATCGATTCTCGGAGCCTCAATAACGGAGCACCGCGATGCACCTCTGGCCGAGTCAGCCAGGATAATGTTCGGAAGCCCAGGTGCAGTTATTGTTGTGGTCGGTGCAACATTCTCTATGTTCGGAAACATAAGCGGAATGGTTCTCAACATGCCGAGAATACTGTTTGCTGCAGCGAGGGACAGGGTTATTCCCATTAATGCCCTGGCTGGAATACACCCGGTATTCAGGACGCCTCACGTCTCTGTCATCGTTTATGCCATACTGGGATTTGTTTTTGCCTCGCTTGGTGAATTCAAACAGCTTGCCATGCTTTCGAGCGCGTCATACATGCTCATATATCTGGGTGTCATTTTATCCGTTGTCAGTTTCAGGATCAGGGCAGGCAGCTCAGGATCCGGGATATGGATGGGATATATTGTTCCGGCGATTTCGACGGTGGTGATAGCCTGGGTTCTGTCAAAACTGCCTTTAAGGGAGCTGACAGGAATGGTGATTTTCATTTTAATATTGAGCGTGATTTATTTTTCTATAAACCTGTTTAGAAAATTTAAACACAAAGGACACGAAGGTTAAAACAGCAAGGACACTAGGCAGAAAGTTACACAGAGGTGCACAGAGAAGCACAGAGATTCACAGAGGAAATCAGAACGAAGTGTCGGTGTTAAATTATTAACAATCAGATAAATGCCAATATTTATTCTTGCCTATAATTAATATTATGTCAAATAGGATATTTTAAATGTGTATTCCTGATTGGTTTGTTTCCCCCACCCATAAGAGTTCAAAATTTTAAGATTTATTCCATGTTCTATACCCATGCCCTTGTGCAATAAAAAAAGGGAATGTTTTCACATCCCCTTTTCAGATATTCCCAGTTCAGAAATTATTGTTTTCCTTCTGCGGCATCAGCTTTTGCCTTGATGGCATTATACTTGTCAGTCATCCTGAGCCTGTAGTACAGTTGCTGGAGCTGCCTCATGGTATAAACATCATCCGGCTTCAGTTCATATGCTTTTTCCATGTACGGAAGAGCTTTTGCATAAACCTGGTTTGCTGCCTCGATGGCTTCAGTATACTTGTTTACATCCATTATTTCGTTGGCTTTTGTATACATGTCAGCAGCTTTATTTATATATGCTGCACCAAGCCCGTACTCTGCATCATAATTGTCCGGTTTCATCTCGACCGATTTTGTAAGCTCCTCTATAGCAGGATCAAAATTATTCTGATTCAGATAAATTATGCCTGCGGCGAAATAAAGCACGGGGTTCTGAGGATCATCCTGTTTGGCCTTATTGATATATTTCAAAGCATCAGCATATTTGTTGCTTTTGATATAAAGATCAATAAGATTAAGAGTGACATTCTTGTCATTCGGGAATTTACCCGGAAGATCCAGAAGTGTCTGCTCTGCTTTAGCTGTATCCTTGAGGCCAAGATAGCTTTCATAGATCTGGAAATATGTGTTCACGCCCTGGTAACCCAGCTCGGCACATTTCTGGAAATATTTGATGGCATCTTCGTATTTTCCTGAATTATAAGCAGCAAGGCCGGCATTATAATACATACCTGTATCGATCGCACCAGCATATTTGTCACTCTCTGTGATCTTTATCTGGGTTTCGAAAGATTTCAGGGCATCATCATATTTTTTTTCTTCAAACTGTTTGCTCCCCTGATTATAAAGGTCAACTGCAAGATTGTTATAAACCATTCCTGTTATTATTTTTTTCTTCAAGGCGCCTTTTTCATCGAGTGAAAGGGCTTTTTCATATGCTGTATATGCTTCCTGAAGCGGATCACCCGGGCACAGATCCTTGAATTTGGGGTCAGTTGATTTCGCAACTTCCTGGCAAAGCCTTCCTTGTGCAAAATAAGTGTTGAACCAATTTGCGGTTTTCTCATTGGCTTTAGCCTGGTCGATTGCCTCCTTTGCTTTATCGAGCTGACCCTGTTCAATAAAGCTAAGTGCACTGGTTACCTTACCTTTCTGCGGCATAGCCATTACTGAGATGCTGATTGCTGCTATAAGCAGGAAAAACTTTTTCATGTTTATTAATTTAAAATTTTTAATTCTTTGAAAAAAAAATTACACAAATTTATAATATTAGTTATTAATCTTCAAATTCTTTGCCATTTTCTTCGGAAGCGCTTTCATCGGCATCTAAGTCATTTACATCGAAGTCTTTAAGCTCAGCATCACTGTCTTCATTCACCAGTACTGAAGCGACGGAAGCAATGGTATCGTTTTCCCTCAGGTTGATCAGCCTGACACCCTGGGTCGCACGTCCCATGACTCTTAATGCGGAGACGGGGCTTCGAAGTATGTTCCCGAATTGGGTTATGATCATAAGATCATGATTGTCTGTTACATCCTTCAGCGCTATCAGCGACCCGGTCTTCCCGGTAACGTTGATTGTCTTCACGCCTTTTCCGCCTCTGTGCGTAATTCTATACTGCTCAATATCAGATCTCTTTCCATAACCCTTCTCTGATACAACAAGAATGTCTTTCTCCTTGTTCTCCACAGTTATCATTCCAATGACAAAATCTGTCTTGTCGTTGGCCAGCCTTATGCCTCTCACTCCCGATGCTGTCCTTCCCATAGGTCTGACAGCAGATTCCGGGAAGCTGATGGCTCTCCCGGATTTGACAGCCAGCATTATCTGGTGATTTCCGTTTGTCATTCTTGCCTCAAGCAACTCATCGCCTTCCCTTATTGTTATGGCATTCACGCCATTTGCTCTTGGCCTGGAGTATGCTTCAAGCGAAGTCTTTTTTATTACACCTTTCCTTGTGCACAGCACGATGAAGTTATGATTGATATAATCTTCATCATTAAGGTTCTTGACGTTAATGAAGGCCCTGATGCTGTCATCAGGCTCTATGTTGATAAGGTTTTGCAGGGCTCTTCCCTTGGATGTACGCGAACCTTCAGGTATTGCATAGACCTTCAGCCAGAAACACTTGCCCTTGCTCGAAAAGAAGAGCATGGTATTGTGCATTGTGGCGATATAAAGATGTTCTATGAAATCCTCATCACGGGTGGAGCCGCCCTTTGCGCCTGTCCCTCCCCTGTTCTGCCTGCGGAATTCCGTCAAAGGCGTTCTTTTGATATAGCCCATGTGTGAAATGGTAATTACCATTTCATCATCGGCATAGAAATCCTCAGGATTGAACTCCTCCGCATTCGGGATTATCTCTGTTTTTCTCTTGTCGCCGTATTTTTCCTTTATTTCAATAAGCTCATCCTTGATTATCTTCATTTGCAGGTTTACATCGGCAAGAACGTTCCTGAGGTATTCGATAAGCTTCATTACTTCCTCATACTCGGACCTGAGTTTTTCCTGCTCGAGGCCGGTGAGCTGCCTGAGACGCATTTCGACAATTGCCCTGGCCTGCACTTCAGAAAGCGAAAAGCGTTCCATCAGCCTCTCACGTGCATTATCTGCATTTGCCGAAGATTTTATTATTGCAATTACTTCATCAATATTGTCACTTGCAATGATAAGCCCCTGCAGTATATGTGCTCTTTTCTCAGCCTGGTCCAGGTCGTATCTTGCGCGCCTGAGTATCACTTCATGCCTGTGGCTTACAAAATAATGGATCAGATCCTTCGTGTTCAGGGTTCTTGGCCTTCCTTTTACCAGTGCGATGTTATTGACGCTGAATGAAGTCTGAAGAGAAGAAACTTTATAAAGGTTATTGAGAACAACATTTGCAGTCGCCTCTTTCTTCAGGATTATGACGATCCTCATTCCATTCCTGTCGGATTCGTCGTTAATGTATGAAATGCCTTCAAGCTTTTTCTCGTTGATCAGGTCAGCAATTTTCCTGATCATTTCAGCTTTGTTCACCATGTAAGGTATTTCAGTGACGATGATGCACTCACGCCCTGAATGAGTGTGCTCTATTTCAGTCTTGGCCCTGATGACGATCCTGCCCCGGCCGGTTTCACATGCATCCCGAATCCCCTGGATTCCATATATTATGCCGCCTGTTGGAAAATCAGGTCCCTTTACATATTGAAGTATTTCATCTGTAGTTATGTCATTATTATCTATGTAAGCCAGAGTCGCATCAATTATTTCCGTCAGATTATGAGGCGGCATGTTTGTAGCCATGCCCACGGCAATTCCTGAAGCGCCGTTGACAAGAAGGTTCGGTATCCTCGTGGGAAGCACTGTGGGTTCCTGCAGGGAGTCGTCGAAGTTTGTCTGGAAATCAACTGTGTTCTTTTCTATATCAGACAGCATCTCCTCCGCAATTCTTTTCAGCCTGGCTTCTGTGTACCTCATGGCTGCAGGACTGTCTCCGTCGACTGATCCGAAATTACCCTGTCCGTCAACAAGCGGGTACCTGAGGGACCACTCCTGTGCCATCCTTACCATGGCCTCGTAGACTGATGAATCACCGTGAGGATGATATTTACCCAGCACCTCTCCCACTATCCTTGCAGACTTCTTATAAGGCCTGTTTGCCATCACACCAAGTTCTGACATTCCAAACAGGACTCTCCTGTGAACAGGCTTAAGTCCGTCCCTGACGTCAGGCAAAGCTCTCGACACAATCACCGACATCGAATAATCGATGTATGCAGACTTCATCTGCTCCTCAATATTAACCTGAACAATTCTTTCTCTATCGGCCATAAATAATTAGAAATTAAACACTTACAAGCAAACCGGACATCCCGGCTTGAGAATTACGAAAATAGTTATAATTTGGGGATTTAAAGCTTTTAAAATCACCGTTTTTTTAACATATGCCTGTTCATAATTGGGCACGATAATTGCCATATAATATTCTCAATAATTTAACAGTAAAAAAAACAGTTATGCGTACCTTTGTGTTATATAGTCTGACAGATTGTCTGATGTAACAAAAGAACGCCAAAAAAGAGAGGTTAATATATGGATGCACAGTTTTCACAAAGAGTAAAAGACATACTGGGATACTCAAAGGAAGAGGCTATACGTCTGGGAAACAGTCATATAAGCCCCGAACATTTATTCCTTGGCATTCTCAGGGATGGTGAGAGTGCTGCGATAGAGATACTCATTAACCAGGGGATTGATTTGCTTGTTCTTAAGGGTTCACTTGAAAAGAGCATCAGGGTCGACAGTCCTGTACCTGTGGCGGATAATGAAGTAATACCTCTTCTGAGAAGCACGGAACGTATTCTTAAACTTGTTTATCTTGAAGCTAAATCATTAAAAAGCAATACCATTGACACGGAGCATCTGCTTCTTGCGATATTGAAGGACGAAAATGCGCTTGTAACGCGTTTCCTGTCCGAACTCGATGTGGATTATCATTCCGTCAGAAGGATGGTTGAAGCTGAATCACCAAGCGCCAGGGCTGATTTCCCCAGGGACGAGGATGATGAAGGTCCGGGTTTTTCACAGCCGGGCAAAGGAGGCCAGCAGGCTTCTTCATCAGCAAAAGGTTCATCCGACACTCCTGTTCTCGACAATTTCGGAATTGACCTTACAAAAGCAGCAGAGGAAGGAAGGCTTGATCCTGTTGTTGGAAGGGAAAGAGAGATAGAACGACTTGCACAGATCCTTTCGCGCAGGAAGAAGAACAATCCTGTGCTGATCGGCGAGCCGGGTGTCGGCAAATCCGCAATTGCCGAAGGACTTGCGCTCAGGATCATCAAGAAAAACGTGTCGAGGGTCCTTTTCAACAAGAGGGTCGTTGCCCTTGATCTTGCTTCCATTGTTGCAGGTACAAAATACCGCGGGCAATTCGAGGAAAGAATGAAAGCTATATTGAATGAGCTTCAGAAGAATGACAATATAATCCTCTTCATCGACGAAATACATACAATTGTTGGTGCCGGCGGGGCCACAGGTTCGCTCGATGCAGCAAACATGCTCAAGCCTGCCCTTGCAAGGGGTGAAATCCAGTGCATCGGAGCAACAACGCTGGATGAGTACCGTCAGCATATAGAAAAAGACGGGGCCCTTGAAAGACGTTTCCAGAAAGTCATCGTCGAACCTACTTCGATCGAGGAGACCATCAACATTCTTCATAATATAAAGGAAAGGTATGAGGAGCATCACAATGTAATCTATACCGATGCTGCCATCGATGCCTGCGTCAAGCTTACAAACAGGTACATCTCAGACAGGCACCTTCCCGACAAGGCAATAGATGCCCTCGATGAATCAGGTTCGAGGGTGCACATCTCCAACATTGTCGTCCCCGAGAGGATACTTCAGCTCGAAAAACAGCTCGAGGATACCAAGAAGGAAAAGATGGGTGCCGTCAAAAACCAGAACTTTGAAAAGGCTGCCAGCTTCCGCGACCGAGAGAAAGATCTTCTCGATATGATAGAAGTAGAGAAGAAGAAATGGGAAAAAGAGCTCTCGATCAACAGGGAAACCGTTGACGAGGAAAAAGTGGCAGAAGTAGTGGCCATGATGACAGGTGTTCCTGTTCAGAGGATCGCACAGACTGAAGGCAACCGCCTGCTGAAGATGGCCGATGAGCTCAGGGGAAGCGTTGTCGGTCAGGATGAAGCTATCCAGAAGGTGGTGAAATCAATCCAGCGCAACAGGGCGGGGCTGAAAGATCCGAACAAGCCGATAGGAACCTTTATATTCCTGGGCCCGACAGGAGTCGGAAAGACACAGCTTGCAAAGGTTCTGGCCAAATTCCTGTTCGACACGACGGACAACCTTATCAGGATCGACATGAGCGAATACATGGAGAAATTCTCCGTATCGCGACTGGTCGGAGCACCTCCGGGATATGTCGGATATGAAGAAGGCGGGCAGCTTACGGAAAAAGTAAGAAGAAAGCCTTATTCAGTTGTGCTTCTCGATGAAATAGAAAAAGCACATCCAGACGTTTTCCATATAATGCTCCAGGTCCTGGATGAAGGCCAGCTCACGGACAGCCTCGGGCGTCGTGTTGATTTCAGGAATACGATTGTGATCCTGACCTCGAACATCGGCACAAGGCAGATTGCAGAGTACGGTCATGGTGTCGGTTTCGATACCAGTGCCAGGAAATTAAACAGGGACGATGCCAACAAGAGCATTCTCCAGAAAGCCCTTCAGAAGACGTTTGCACCTGAATTCCTGAACAGGATAGACGATGTGATAATGTTCAATTCGCTTTCGAAGGAAGATATCAACAAGATCATCGATCTCGAGCTCAAGGGACTTTACGACAGGGTCCAGTCACTCGGATACCAGCTTAAGATCTCTCCTGCTGCACGTGATTTCATTGCAGAAAAAGGCTTTGATGCAAATTATGGTGCAAGACCATTGAAGAGAGCCATCCAGAAATACCTGGAGGATCCGATGGCAGAGATACTGATCAAGTCGGAGCTTCATGAAGGTGACGTGATCTTTGTAGGCTTCAGTACAGCCAAAGATGAGATTACATTCAAGATACAAAAGCCGAAAGCCGTCGGAACGATAGACGAGAACGGCATGGAGTAAAAGATAGTTTTACAGATATGGATCCCCTTTCGAACGGAAGGGGATTTTTTTTGGAAGAATTCAACCACGGAGTCACACGGAGTTAAAGCACGGAGTTGCCTGAGTGGAAAAAACAAACTGTGTTACTCTGCTTTAGACACCGTGTTACTCCGTGGTTAAATAAAATCAGAAATCGTTAACCGAGCTTGCGAACTGTCGAAGGAATCCTTGTTCAATATTCAAACCGGCTTGCCGTATAAATCAAACTCTCTTGCTTCTGTGATCCGAATATCATAAAAGTTGCCGGGTACCATATTGTATTCAGCCGGCACAAGCACCTCCTGGTCCACTTCAGGACTGTCGTGTTCGGTGCGGCCGATGAAGAATTCCCCTTCCCTCCTGTCAACAATTATCCTGTGGCTTTTATCAATTTTGGATTCGTTGAGTGAAAATGAAATCTCCTGCTGTATTTCCATCAGCTCAGAAACACGTGCTTCCTTCACATTGTCGGGAATTTCG
>DATGWQ010000050.1:0-20794 GCA_035299385.1 Bacteroidales bacterium
ACCTCATTGCAGATCCTGTATATTTCTGGGGTTAGTTCCTCAGAAACTTTATAACTGTGGCCTTCAAGGATCATCTTCCACTCGTTTTCGAAGCATTCTACTTTGGCTTCGAGTATGATATTCTCGATAAGATTACCTTCAAGACGGTCGAAAATTTCTTTGCCAAGGCTTTTTTCGAGCGGGACAGAAAGACTTGCAATATCCATAATGTCTGAATTTAATTAGATGAATAGTACGTATTATTGTTTTGGATAAACATCCAGCAGATATTCAAATGGTGTTTTGCCGACACATTTTTCCAGCAGAATTCTATAGCCTGTTCCGTATTCATCCTGGCTCTTCATATAGTAATTGTGGTAATTGTCTGCCTCAGATAAGTACTCATTCTTCCGGAGGATCTGAATTGAAGTCCAGACAGCATGTCCTTCGCTCAGAATATTACTGGTTTCCTTTTCGAGCTTCTGCATATTGAGTTTTGAAAACTGCCATATATGAGTCAGTTCATGTATAATGCAGGCGTATGTGGAGATCATAGGAGCCCCATTTTCAATATAAATCGTATAAATCCCGTCAATAATTGTAGCCAGGCCAACAGCACGTGGATCAAATCCAGGTGTAGGGACAAACACAGATCCCAGTGAATTCTGAATGTCTTTTGCGTCAGTAAATCTGACCCGTATTCCTGAAACAAGATCTAGCTTGAAATGGGCTATCAGCGATTCCCTGCATTTTGCATAGATGCTTTCAAGCTCTTCCAGGGTATCAATGGCAGATTCCCTGCAGGCCTGGCATCTTTGCCGTCCATCCTCGAAAACATCGAGTGATCCGGCAACAGACTCTCTGCCGCAAAAATCACAGATATTCTCTTCCTCCCGGCTTAAGTTATATCGCTTTTTGCCTGAATAAAAGTCATTCCTGGCCTGGGTAAGCTCATTTTGTTTAAGAATATCTGAAAGCAACCAATGGGAGTTCTTAAAATCAATGAATTCCGGAATATTGCTATTACCAAATTTCAGAAATCCTGCCATTTCGATATTGCTTCTCCGTGACTCATTTTTTACAAGAGGGTTGATTGGAGGTGTTTTTGAGCTGGTATCCATCTGCCAACTGATATAATCGTCAATTATCTTAAATATATAATCAATATTGTCAAATATTGAACTGATCAGTCCAATGTCCTTAACGGAATCTTCGAGAAACAATAGCCTGAGTTTTCCGGATTTTTTGAGATTTACATCAGATTCCTTGGAACTTAACCTGGTAAATACAAAATCATAATCTTCCGGGATCTCTAAATCTTCAGTTCCGATAATCAGGTAATTGTGATGAAAGGGGAACAAAGTTTTCATCAATTCATTCAATAAAAGCACGATTGTAAGCCTTACGTTCTGGCTATCATAGCTCATTGAATCAATTTCAATGGCTAACGCCCTCCCGTTAAGATAATTTCTGACGGGAATATTCCTGAGCGGATAGTATGCATAATCAGTTTTTATATTTGAATAATTCGTCAGGAATTGATAATATCCATGAGTATGCACGCTGAATTTCACTGTAAGCAGACTTTTACAGATAATATCCTTTTCTTCAGCCCTGATTTCTCTGATCTTATCTATCCCGACTTCAAGCTTGTTCCTGTAAAACAGGAAAAACCTTTCTGAATTAAGGAATTCGGCATCAAGGGTGAAAGAGTTTTCATTGAAGTTTTTTATTTTATAGGGTCGCCCATTGATAGAGACTATCTGTCCAGGCAGATAATCCTGGTAAAGATGATCATAATCAGTCTCCTTTATTATGGATCCTGAATTATCAATGATTTTGACCCTCCTGAGGAACCATAGATCCTTTACACTGCTCATTATTGAATAATCAAGCTCATAGTACCTCACGGATTTGAACATATCTTTACCGTCTTCATGAATAAACTCAAACTCCTCGCTTGACTTCAGGTACAATTTAAAACGATTTTCATCAATGTTGAATTCTTTCCTGAGCAGGGAAAAAAGTTCCTGGGAATGTTTAGTCTCAGGTCTGACCCGCTGGATAATTTTAAGAATATCTTCTGAAGAAATTCTCCCGATAAGAAGTTTAAAAAGGATCTCAATTGCTGAATTGAATTCATTCTGAAACAGTTTCGGAGAAACGGGGTACAATGGAGATTTTGAAAAGAAATCAAAATTGCCAATTAAATATTCTCTCAGGAGATAGGGCAAGGAGATTATATTCAGCAGAATATCATTTTCACCGAATGAAGTCCATTTTCTATATGAGGTGATCAGATTATTTTCTCTGTCGCGGACGAAAAGAACCTTTTCTGGTTCAGTGGCAACAATGTCAGAAATTACCGGGATCCTTATCTTCTGTTGGTAGGAATTGATGTCTGTTATTTCAAGAATATCCTGCAGAATGTGCTCACGCTTCCTAACAAGCTCTTCGCATGACTCTTCAAGTGTTTGCCTTCCATTATTTATGACCTCTGCATGATCGATGAAAGGCCTGGTACATAAAAGTGCTATCAGGGCTTCAATATCGATGTGCTCAAAAGGATCCCCGGCGAAAACCCTGGAGTGATATGAAGGTGATCCTTCAGCTTTCCAAAACAATGAGTAGATAGACTGCTCTGGTGTTGTATAAAGGTATGAGCGCTCACTCTTTTTCAGCCTCAATTCAAGATTCTGCTCGATTGAATCCTGAAGATTCCTGTATTCATTGGATAATGCAACCAGCTGAATTGATCTTTTGCTTTTCTCGAGTATCCTGAGAAGTGTCTTTGTTTCAACCAGATTTGACTGGAAATCGTCAAGCGTGTAGAATACTATCACTAATCCGAGCTCATCAAACCACGTATTGCCGAGGGTCTTTTTATCAAGCAGATGATCGGCTGTCGACAGTATCAGATTATTGCAGATATCAGGATTGGAATCTTCTAATTTGTGAAAATACTGGGCACTCCAGTGATCAACATCCCCGTTTATTTTGATAAGCCATTCGTTAAACCAGCCAAGGAAATACTCCGCGTAATTGGTTTTTTCATTAAGACTGTCATGTGTTGGCAACAGAATCAGCACGTTTCTGCCTTCAATGAGCTTGTGATTTACAATACTTGTAAGTACAGGTGCAAACTTCTCCAGTATAATATTATTGACAATGATATCACAATCTTTATTTATTGCCTGATCAAGAATATCCTGGTCGGTGAAGTTGATTTTAAAACCTCTTGCCTTCAACAACATAGCGTCATCCTGATTCAGGATATTATCAGTCTTAATTTCAGGAGAAGGGTTCATATACCTGTTTGCCAGTAATATTTTATCGGGCCAGATTTTCTGATAATCTTCCCAGAGATTATCAAAATTTATTATACGCCCGAATCTGGCATCCTCTCCTGTGACCTTATCCCCTGAAAGAATCTTAACATTTCCATTGAGATAGAAGAAAATTTCAATCAATACAAATATGCTGAAAACGAGGAAGGGAGGAATATTCAAAGGCGACGGGAGAAGTAAGCTCAGAACAAGGAATGCCAGGTAGACAGGCAATGCAATCCAAATCACAGATTTTGAAAGAGTTTTAAGGAATGACCATTCTCCAGAAATCAGGAATTCACCATCGGGATTTATTATGTAGGGAAATGAAATGCGTTTAAAATGTGAATATAAGAAAGGATATATTTTCTTTATAAGGAAATACTTCAGAATTAGTTTAAAAACAGAATAGAGAAGGATTATAAACAGTATAAATAATATATTGGCAAATATCGACCCTCTCACAAAAGTGACACCGAAAATTCCCAGAATCCATGAGAAAAGATTCAATACGGGAGTGATTATGTACTTAATGAATAATACCGAAGCACTGACAAGGATGATGGCAAGCAAAACATCAGGAACCTGGAATCCTCTTTCTTTCTTCTTAAGGTTACCTGCTAAAAGAAGAGCACAGATAATCCCTGAAATGACTAAAGCAATTATAAAGTAGTCCAGCACTGCGGTTAATTTATATTAAAGATATTATCATTCTCCAATTTAGTTAATTTAAGATATGGGATGCCCATATCGATACTGGAAGTGCAGCCTTCAACATCAATGGGGGAATTCTTATGGCTTGAATAGCTCTGAGGCTGATATGCTTTTTCCCTGAATTCCGGATTCCCTGTTACCAGGCTGGGAATTGCAGCAGGCTCATCAAGGGATAGTATCTCAAGTTTGTAATATTCAGCACATCTTGAAGCAAAGTTCTGGTGGGCTGAAATCTGAACAGAGTGATATGACATGAGGTTTTTTTCATTTACCACCGCCCGTTCTATATTTAAAAGCCCGGAAATGTTTTCAAGTAGAATTTTAATATTAAATAATTTAGAGAGGTAGTTTTTTTTGAATGTAAAATTACTCATGATAAGGCCATACACCTCGTTTATCTTTTTCTTCACGGTTTTAATAAAAATCTGGATTTCTTCAATTCTTTTTAACCTGAAAACACAGAATACAAGAAATACAAATACAATTGAAAAGATGAAATACAGTAACGTACCGGCAGGTTTGCCTTTGTATGACAATAAAGGGAGGAGAATGATGATAAACGGGATTAAAAGGCTAATGAACAAGACAGATTTTGAGGGTCGGTTTGACAATGACTTCAGAAACAATTCCTTTTTAAGATTAAATTCATTATCCCAGGGATTATTCAAAAGTATTTTGCTGCAGCTCGATTCGAGATCTTTTTTTTGCTGAACAAGTTCATTCCTGAGGTTTAAAATAATGGATTTCAGTTCCCTGAAAAAACCTTCAGAATTGGTGAAATTCAGCTTCCTGGCCTCCTGCTCACATTTCCCCATCGCTATAGTGAGTTGTTTTTGATATTCTGACAATGAGTTAGGTATTGCAATTTTCTGTATTATGTCAAGCTCGGATTTTACTTTTTCAAGTTCTTGTTCAAATAGCTCTTTGTCCTTATCATTGCAAAAGATCTCGGGTTTGAATCCCCATCTGATTGTCTCAAATTCTTTCCTGTAGGACACGTCAGGGGCTTTTTTAAGTTTCAATTCCTGGTATTGCTGCAAATTCTGTGATTTTAAATTGCAAGTGAGGCGATTAAGTCCGGAATGATAAGAAGAAAAGAACTTTTGAAAGTATTCTTTGTCAAGCTCATGTTTAATAAAATAGTTCTTGCTGACAGAGATTTTCTTTTTGCCGGAGTTCTTATCCAGACTTATCATGAAAGCCAGCGTCAGAGCAAGTTCATGCAGCCTGACATAATGATTGATGGTATTATCATTACCAATGTATTCCTGCCTGATACTCAGGAATTTTTTATTGCTTTTTGATTGAACGCCTATGTTATCCTGCAAGATTTTCAGAATAGTCTTATCAATTTGAAGAAGATTATCCTTTTTAGTGTCAAGATCTTCGAGACATCCATCAAGTTCATTTTCCAGCTTATGCAAGATTTCCTCACAAATCTTTCTGTCAATCAGAAAACGGTCCCTGCCAATATCGTACTGTTGAAAATTTATTTTATCAAATTCTTTCTTTAAAAACCCGAGTACTGTATTCTTGTTCTTTTCATATTTTTGGGTAAACGTATCCGACAGCTCATTTCTTCCTGTGTTTACTTTCTCACTCTTTATATCAGATTGCTTCAATTTCCAATGATTCTTAATATTCTGGATTGCAGAAGTTTTTAATAAAGAGTATTTCAGGTCCGAAACACCTGTAAGCTCAAATTCAAAGATGCTTTTTAAAAAATTGTTTTCCAGTTCATCGATTTTCAGATTTTCCTGTCTGCTTATTGAATCAAGCAATATCAGAAATATAGCAGAAGGAGTATGGTCAGTAAGAAAGAATTCGGCGATCATTCGTTTATAGTACATCAGGCTTCCGTTAAAAGATTCCGAATTCGGACAATAATTAATAATGAACAAAGCCTGCCAGTCATGTATATTGAATTCTTTGATTTCTGATCGTATTTGAGAAGCTGAAGATGTTAACCTCTGAAACAGATCATCCCCTTCTGTTTCAACAAACCTGACAAAACCATCTGAAAAGGGCTTATAAAACAATGGCTTCCATGGACCAAAATCCAGTCTCTCGGGAAGAAGATTGACTATAAAGGAGAACATCTGTATTTATACTACTTTGAGAATTCTTTCAGATGCTGATGATATTCAGAAATATAGTTTTCATTTTTCTTAGCTTTTTTGAAAAGTTCAGAATTTTCAAGTATCTTTTTTACCAGCTTGACTGCTTCTGCTTTTGTAGCAGGCGATTCCCCGGCGATATCGATATAATATTTACTGATGCAGCTTAAAAGGCTTTTCAATATCTCTACGCCTTCAGCCTGTAATGACTTGTCAGACAGATCTTCATTAGGGTAGATCGACAATAAATCAATTATTGTAAGTTCAGTATCCTTTCCACCGTAAAAAATCGGTAGAACAGATTGTTTATAGAATTCTGTTTGCCTGAAGTTCCCCTTTTTCGAATATATTATCTTGTCTTCCTGAAGAACGGACCTTGTTTGAATTAGAATTTTGTCAACAATATTCCCGTTATAGAAGAGACCTTTATATAATGAATGCAGTAAGGGCTGGCATTTCACATTCCCTGGTAACTTCACTATCCTGGTTCCGTCATTACCCATATGTTGCCAAATCATCTGACCGCGATCGGTTTTGATACTCAATGAGTGAAGCAACAGGCCGTAGATGAAAGCATTTCTTATCTTGATTCTGTCTTTTTCTGCCTTATCCTCATGAATATCGGGCATATAGGCAGCATGATGCCATCTTTTATCGAGGTGCGGGGTAATCTCCTTATCTGGTGTCAGTTCAATTCGCCTGATCATTTCGTTATATGCTTCAAAGTATGAACCAGCCGGGCGTTTTTCATCTCCATGATAGAACTTATGAAATCCTTCAATAACCAGATTATAAAGGACCTTTTCCCTGATAATCTCATATTTAGAGAAACTGTTGTGCTCTATTTTGCCATCAATAAAAATCTGATTAACAATATCCTGAGAAATGGTCTTCGCATCGATGCTTTGAGGATTAATACCCCAGGAATTTATCCAGTTTATTGTTTGAGTATTTGGTTTTGGGCAATAAGGCTGGGCTATCTCATCAATTTTGTTGATAACTGATCTGAGATATTCAAGCTTATCCTTACCGAGCAACCCGGCCTCAAGATAAACCGCTTCAATGCAGTTCTTATTCAATTTGTCGGTTTTTTCAACTTTTGATTCCTGATACCATCTCACTATATGCTCCCTGATGAACTCTGCGGTATTTGTTAAGTCAGAGTTCTCATCCTTTGCCTCATTTTTATATTCCTGGTAAGCCTTACGATAAAGGGAAAGATAGAATTGCTCATTGAGATCTGCAGGGAATTCTTTTTCGTACGAGTCATTTTCCAGAAGATTATAAAGATAATCCTTGTGCACTTTTTTGCCGAGCACATAATGGATAGTCGGATCAGCTTCAGTTTCGTGCAGAACATCAAGATGATTTATTTCATTTTTAAAAGAAAGGTTTACATCATCGAGATTCAGGAAAAATCTTCTCCAGGTTTCGAGCATTTGATTAACCTGGATGAGAATTTCCGCATAGACAAGTTCTGTCAGGTAATCTGCTTTATACTCATTGAGCTTGCTCAGGTAAATACTTGTATTGGATTTATATGAACTTACGAATTCTTTTAACTTATTCTTGAAAATCTTACCAATGAAATTTTGTTCATCTGCAAGCATAACCCGGTCAATGGCAGTCTCAATTTCATCCGTGTCGGGCAGGTCAAAAATTTTTGGGTAACGTTCTATGAATTCAAAGGTGTCCTTGTTTTTACTGCTCAGATGTTTAATCTTATTCTCTATTAAATCTTTTATTTCATAGAGAATGTACCTGACAGAAAGCGGGTGGACAGGTTCTTCTTTCTTTAGTATGTATGTATTGAACCTGAAATCGGTATTGCTCTGGTAATTTGGTGAAGCTATATCAGCGAATATTGCCTGGTTCACAAAATAATTCCTGTTATTATCGACGTAAGAAATAATCGCTGCTTTGTACTTTTTCAGATTTCTTTCATGATCGTCGATTTCATCAATTGCAGTTTCAGAATGAGAGAGTTGGTTAGAGTCAAGATTTTGACAGCTATTCTCGAGTTTTGACAATTCCCTGTCATTTCTGGTACGTTCATTGATCTCATTTTCAAACTTCGACAGGAATACATTTGCCTTACTCGCAATAAGCTCTCCTTCCTCTCCCCGTATCCAGGCTGATTCGAAGATCCATTTGAAGAATGTATCAGCCGAAGTGCCTTTTGCATACTGTTCCATTCTTTGCCGGAATATCTTACCTTCATCTGGCGCTGTCCGCCTTTCGCCTTCAAGGATAGCTTTCCTGTAATCCGCGAATTCTTTTTTGATATCATTATCCAGTTTCAGCCATTTGTTTTTTATATTCTCATAAGTCCACTTCAAAGCGATCAGGTATGTAATGTCCTTATAGGGGTATTTCAGCATTGAACTTCCGGCTCCGCAATACCGGTTGAGACCACCCTTTCTGATAAGAGTCCTTATGACATTGTCTTTATGGGAGAAACCGGAACCCGAAATAGGCGTGAAAAGATCAATAAACAAAGAATTGACAATCTGCTTTTCGTAGTTTTCAAAGTACTTCAGATTCTCATTCTTGAAATTTTCAAAGTCGAACAAGTAACAAAAATCATACGGAAGGTAATCAGGAAGCCGGTGGTCAATATTACCAAGGCTATCTTCCATGGCAGGCTTGAATTCGAATTCTATGTCAGCAAACCCCGGGTTGTTGTAGTTCCTAATAATTGCATTCAATTCCTTGATAGAGGCATAGGCGTTAGCCTGGACGTTTTTAATCTGATCATCTTTTATTTTTTTTGTATTGACAAGAATATCAGGCAAAAGAAACACACCAATAATCTGGGAATCCGGTCTGTTGTATTTATGGGTTAACTTGTCTTTAAGATAGAATGCGGTCTGTAGAAAGATACCGGCACCAGTGCCGCCAGCAATAGAGCTGATGATCACCACTTTGATGTTACCAAGGAATTTGTTACCTCTCACAGTAAACAATTCATTTATGAAAGAATCAACTTTTTCTATTCTTGATTCTTCAATTGCAGCCCTGAAAGCAAGCCTGGAAACTGCCCTCACCTGCCCAGCTCCTTCAGACAGGGTTTTTGCCATTATCTCCTTAATTTCATAAGGGAACCAGTCTTTTATGCCTTCGTTGTTCAGGACATACTGCCATACTGCTTTGTCGGAACTGGTCTGAAAGATACTGTCTTCAGGAAGGTTCCCCAGGTTTTCAAGATCCTTGATGTTTGTATCGAATGCCAGCGCTGCTAAATTTTCGCGATATTCACTGGGTACCAGCTTATAGATGCTGTCTACAATTCTTGATCCAATTCCCCCGAGGCCAATTAAAAGAGTCGGTGATGTTGCCATAACGATTATTTTTTGTTACTTATATATTTCATGATGATCCTGTAGTTATCCCTTCTGATTTCCAGAACCTGGTTTTCAGAAACAAACAGATCCTCTTTACCCGGATCTAATAATTTTGAACTACAATAAAATGTATGATCGTTCTGCAGGGAACGAGGATATATAATCGAGTATTTAGAATCAGCAGCTATGAATCCTGCCCGAAAATGATACCAATTGAAAAAGCTTTTTTCAGGCAAATAAGGAACAAGCCATCTTGCAATCCATTTTATAAGTCCACGTTTCCGGAGAAATACTTTTCTCCAGTTAATTTCTCCAGTTTCGTTTACTTCAAGTCTGGCATAGTATATCTCTGCGGCAGGCGTAAACCTGTTTTTTCTGATTATGCCCCAGAGGTATAATATTGTTAGCAAAGCAAGAAAAATCTTTAGTATAAACCTACCGCATTTTTCCCAGAAAGGGGCATCAAGAAGTTCGTAATCAATGGTAGTTGACTGAGTAGGGTCGAGCCCGGGAGTTTTGGATCTCATTTCAAACTGTATTGTGTACGTTCCCGTTTTCGCCAGGCATGAACATGTCATTTTATGAGGCTTAACCAGCCAAAACTCTTTTTGCCTTTCAATCTTCATCCTTAATCCTGATTCATCAATCTGGTACAGAGTCAGGTCGGGATATTCTTCAAAAGTAACCGGCTGATCGTTGATCAACGGAAAAACCTGAATTGAAGGGGCATTTTCGAGATCTGTAATCCTGACAGCAGGATGATCCAGGTTCAGCATGATTTTTCCGCTGTCACTTTTCTGCATCCCAGGTTTTACCGCATCATCTGATGTTTTGTTGATTTTATCTGACTTTGAAGGTGACCTTCTGAGCCATCTGGTTAAAATATTTGTTCTGGAGGAATCAGTTTTCTGTACTTTTTTATCACACTCTTCTTTTAAAATCTTGTATACCTCTGATTCAAATGTGAAATAACCTTTTAACGAACTTTCTATAGTCAATGATGTCTCTTCCTCTTCAAGGGGAACCTGACCCTCAAATGCCTTGCCTTTCCGGGTGAGTTTTTTTTGCTTATCCCCGAAACGGGCAGTGACTGACAACTGGCTGAGAAAATCATCACCCAGGGGCATTCCTGAATCATCAGAGAATTCTATTGATATAATGATATTGTTTTCATCCTTGCAGGTCCTGTAAATATTGTTTTTAATCGAGTTGAAATTGCCCTTTAGTTTAATGGACGGTTTAACAAGTACGATTGGCAAAACCTTAATGTCCCTGCCTTCAATGTTTTCATTGAATTTCAGTATGTAATCTCCGGATGGAATAGCCGTTGTTCCCTGGTTCTTCATGAGATGAGTAATCCTGCCATAAAGAAAATCGTAATGGAAAGGGATACTGTAATAATTACTGAACCTGGATTGCTGATCATTAGAAATCGACTGAATCTCCGCCGTATTTCTGCTTAGTGAATTTTGCTCTATTATTACCAGTTTCCGGGCCGGAAGTCCAAGTTTGATCCTTAATTCATTTCCTGAGATGGATTGTTTGATTCCAAGCGGATCTGCATTTATCAGGAGCGCAGCAGCTTTCGCAAGGTTTTCGAGCAAATCCGATGATCCTGACTCAGCACCAAAAACAGTGACCTGCGATTTTGGTACGGACATTTTCAAAAATCTGGATAACCCGTTTCCAAGGAAATTTCTGAATACAGTTGTATTGACCCATAAAATCTTACCTCCATTCGCTGCATAATCCTTCAGCTTTTTATGGTTATCTCCTAAATCAAAGTCAATAAGGCCATCTGATACTATTACTAACCAGGCATCTTTACCTGCGGTAAGGTTAAATTCATTGATTGTTTTAGAAAGAGATTCCCAATAAATGCCTCCCCCGCCGCATTGCCAATCGACTTTATCAATCTCCTTTATCCTGCTTTGAAGATCTACCCTGAATGGATTTGTATCATCCTGTCTTGTAACCCATAATTTATAACTATCTGATTCAAATAGGGCAATGAACATTTTCAACGAATAATTTGTATAGACACAGGGATTCCCTGCCATACTGCCTGAGTTGTCAAACACAACACCTACCTGTCTCTGAGCGTTGCAGTCATATGTCTCTGCAACCGAAATGAGGAGGGGTAAGAGTATCCAATATATTTTGCTCTTGTTCACAATCCTGAACCTTTTGTATTTGGAATATATTTTAACCTTGTCAGACTCTCATCATGTGTTATGGTCAATTCATTATTAGCTTCCAGAAAAAGATCTTCACGCTTCTCCAATGGAACTCCGGAATATTTCATATTTTTCTTCTGATACCTCAGTGGAAGAATAATATGACTTTTGTTCTTGCCTGCAACAAAAAGGAGAGTATCCCTGTAAATTGATATTTTTCTCCTCTCTGGAATGAATGGAATGAAAACCCTGACAATCAAATGGATGAAGCCTGATTTCGAAAGAAATGTTTTCTTCCAGGGTTCTTCTTTTGACGAATACTGGAATGGAATATTTTCAGATTTTTGATAATATACTTCAGCTGACCTTCCAAATCTTCTTTTTGTAATAATTCCAAACAGGAATATAACAATAAGTAACAGAATTACCACAATTTTCAGCAGTCCTGCACAACGCAAAAACCGGCTTTGTTCCTGCAATTCAATCCCTAAAGCAAAATCGGCTGGTCTTTCAATACACAGACTGGATGAGGAAACATTGAATATTATTGAATCACTGAAGCTGGTCAGAAGACATGAACAACCCCATGCCGGAATTATAGTAACTTTCCAAAGATTTTCTAAAGTATCAATTTTGACCTTCACAAGATCGGGAGTATTTGTTACTTTAAGGGACAACTCTTTAAAGTCCTGAGCCGAAGCAGATGATCCGTTCAGGGCAGGGATTACATCAATTACCACAACCTTATTCTTAACCAGCAATCCATCTTCCAGCTTTTGAAACCTGACCTTTTTCGGATAAACAAGGTCAACTTTCCTGCAAGCCTGTTTAATAATAGAATAGTTTTTACTTCTTACGTTAAAAAAACCTTTGCAAACGGCGTTAACGGAAAACCCGCATGCTGAATCCCGCCTTAGAGTCATTCTATATGCTCCATTTGACAAGGCAGCAGATGATGAAATGTTCCCATTCATTGAAACAGAACAGGCTATATTATTCAGCTTTTCTGAACTGACCGGGATAATTGACCCTTCTTTGTTTTTTGTAAATAATTCTATTGCAAGGTCATCTGTTTCCAGGCATGAACAAGAGATAAATCTGCTATTCTCGGGCGGGATATTATTTACTTTGATTGAGAATTCCACAAATGGATCAGGGAATATCAATATATTTTTATCAGATAGAGATTCTGGAGTTTCAATATCAAGTTCGTACATGCCAGGTTCCAGAACGCCTGCAGATGAATCAGATCCAGTTATTCTGTATACAACAGCAGTTAGCTGGTCTTTACTGATCAGAGCTTTGTTGATTGACAGGGATTGGCTGTTAAGTCTCGCATTTTTGATGCAGTTGCTTATTCCATTTCCTGACTGTTCAACCACAATCAGGCAATTGAGTGCAACAGGCGAATCGATAATTAATTTGTCATTTTTAAGGACAGGTTTATCAATACTTTCATCCGCCCCGATTATATCCTTTGAAAGTGTGCTCATTATACTGAGCAACCTGTTTGAATTCTGATCAGTCTGATAAATAACAGCAGATTTATTATGATCCCTGATAAATGGAAGCAAGGTATTACCCTTATTATACGTAATACCTCTCGCCGAATCAAAATACTGTTGTTTATCAGTATTTATATAGATAATCATGACATTAGAAGATTCCAGCTGCTCAAGATTCATTTTTTTAATGTCATTCCCAGTTTCAGGTTCGCCGTCTGTAAGCAGAATCAGCCATTTTACACTTTTTCGGGAATTCTGTATAAATCTGACAGCATTTGAAACTGAAATTGTATGCAGTCCTGAATAAGTTGTATTCCATCTTTGTTCAGATTGAATTCTATTTATGGCTTCCTGTTTATTGAGAAGATCAATATTGTTTATATCATCTCCCGGAATCGAGCTTGATAATCCGGGACATTGAGTAAAAACCGCAAGCTCATCATTTTCATCAAGCATCGAGATAAGCATTTGCAGAGAGTAATTAATTATCCTGATTTGCTCACCCTTCATACTGGCAGAATTATCATAAACGACTGCTACAGCCCTGTCTTTACATTCAGTCTTAAAATCTGTCAATAATAGCAACAATGAGACTGCCAATATATAAGAGGACAAACCCGAACTATAATTCAAAGTCTTCTTCAAGATGCAGATACTTCAAATAATTACTATAAATCTGATCAATATTATTAATTGTTCCTGTTCAAGCTTAATTTAAAGAATATCCCCCAGATTAAGGCCAGGATACTGGCAAGAAGGACTATATTCATGTTTTCTGTTGACATAGGAAGGTTTATCATACTGATGATTTTAGTGCTAATCTTGGCAAGCCCTGCCATTAAATGAGGCAACTTAGGTTTTAGTAATTCAATTAAAAGTGCCGATATAATGGTACAGACAAGAACTGAAAAACCGTGTGATGAAGCATGCCTAAGAACTGGAAACATATTTATGAATTTATAGATGTTCAGCCTTAAATGTACAAAACTTATTAAATTTGATTTAAACAAAAACCAATTTTTTTATGAAACCCAAACGTATTATCCTGGTCAGGCATGGAGAATCTGAGGGTAATAAAGATGAATGCATTTATAAAACTGTGCCCGACTATGCTGTCAGACTGACTCCATTGGGAGAGGAGCAAGCCACTGCTGCAGGAATGAAGATCAAGGACATTATTAAGGAAGATTCGGTATTTTTCTATGTATCCCCCATGTGGAGGACAAGGATGACCTTCAAAAATATAGTTCAGTCATTTGATAAGAATAAGATCAGGTGGAGGGAAGAACCCCGGATCAGGGAGCAGGAATGGGGACATTTTAAAACACCGGGGGAATGCAGGAAGATAAGAAAAGACAGGGACAGGTTCGGACCGTTTTATTACAGGATACCCGACGGAGAATCAGGAGCAGATGTATATGACAGGGTAAGGATTTTTTTGGTACGCTGCATAGAGATTTTGAAAAACCTGATTTTCCCGAGAATACTGTCATTGTAACGCACGGCCTTACAATAAGGCTATTTCTGATGAGATGGTATCATATGAGCGTTGAGGCATTTGAGGAGCTTGCAAACCCATCTCATTGCTCAATATTCGTAATGGAAATTCAGGAGAGCGGGAAATACAAATTATTGACAGAACTTAAAAAAAATGAACTTAAAGAAAGGTTTTCGATGCCAACAAATATCTGATGCTGCGTTTTTACAGGTTGATTATTTCTTCATTCGATGAGCTATCATATTGCTACCCCGGATTCTTAAACCATCGCAAATCTAAGTATTCAGGATTAATAATTAACGCCAGTTAATTTGTGATATTCATTATTGCATTCGCTGCATCGGCAACAGAAATGTCATCCAGAAATCCAAAGTATTCTATACTGTCATAGAGAAGATTGGTATCGTCGTAGATATTACTCATATCTCACTGAACCACGGTTTCCCATTCCTGAATTCCCATTGTAATTCCTGCTCAAGAGCAAACCGGTCTTCAAAAGAGAGTGATACCTTCATCGCCTGATCATTTTATTAATGAATCAATTAATTGAAATATCCATGCAAACAATGATTTATGAAAAAATAGGGAATCATGTATTACGTTCCTTACCAGAGGCATAAACCCATGATAAGAATACTTCAGAATCCAGAACACAAGGGCATCAAAAAACAATGTCATGGTCAGAATAAATAGAATCGAAAAGACAAACCCCGATCTTGCTATGTCTGTCTTCATAAATTCACTGTTCCCGGCCGGATTAAAAACGTCTGCTGACCAGTTTTGCTTAATTTCCCGGGAGGTGCTGAAAAAATGAAAAACGAAAGTGAATCCGGCAGCCGCAATAAATGCAGGCATAAATTTTGACGGTATCAAAGGCTGGAACAGGAGAAGAATGATCGTGAAGGTAGGAAGATAGTAGGGAGCCATGGTAATCATAATATTCCCGAATTCTCCTCCGAACCCTCCTGAATGCTGCATGTAGCCGCCATCATTCCCTGTTACAACAAACCTGTTAATCCTCCTGAAAAACAACAACGACATGAATGCATGCGTGAATTCATGCTCGAAGGTAAGGAAGTAATTCCATCGGCGAAGAAGCAAAAAATAAATTCCAGTTCCGGTTACTACACCAATAATCAGAAATTTAATCATTGCAGGGTCAGCGGGCAAGAGCTTCAATCCTTCCCAGAAAGCGATGGCCGATCCGGGAAGGATGAACAAGGCGAGAAGAGCAGCAACCAATTTCATTATTGTGGCTATTATGAACGAATGGCTTTAATCTTTAAGCTTCATTGAAATCAATCCATATTGATTCAGGAAAAACATGTTATCATTTTTCAACAAAGAACAAAATCTGACACGAGTGGGATCTTCATGAAAGAATGAAGGATCTATATTGTAAATTGCATTTAAGTAATCATGGGTGCAGATCCTTTTACCTGTTTTAATAGAATACAGAGATATATTTTTAGCCCCGAGCATTGCAATAGTATCGCCTGAGCACTGGTATGCCAATGTAGTGGTTGGCCAATTGTCATAAAAAATATTCTTAAATGTTTGTATACTTTTCCCATTCTGTGCATCAATCAGCATTAAATCCCTATTTTTGGAAACAAAGAAACATGAACTGTCAGGAGCAAAGCTTGACTTTTTATTATTCAAAAAATCTATTCCGATATTTTTAAAATTACAACCGCTCAATGACCAAATCTCTGAACCATCTTTCTTCCGGTATCCTTTAATTGTATCCTGGGAATTTATGCAAATACATGAACCAGCTTCAATTATATTGTAAGCCATTCCTTTTGCCGGGATACTCTTCATCCATTGTAATTCACCATGAAAGTTATAAACCATTAATTTATCATTGGTCATAATCGCAAGTATGTCTTTGAATGAATGCATCTTCATCACTGAATCCTGGAAATTATTAATATCTAATACATCGCCTTTGGGATCAATTTTCTGAAGAACATCTTCATTTGACACCAGAAAAAGGGATCCCCCATATTCCACAGGTTCGACTGAGTAACTAATACCGGAGGAAAAAATACTCTCGCCGGAAGAATTATCGAATATGTTTATTTCATTCCGTCTTCTCAGCACAGAGAAAAGCCCCAATTTTGAGAGAGTTGTATTGGTATCATTAGAGATTTCCATACCTGAAATGTCTGCAGTCCAGATTCTCTTGCAGGAATCAAGAGTTAAAGCGAATAATTCATCCTCTGTCATCAGAATAAGCGAGTTCTCATCCAATTTTTCTGCCTGTTTAATTTTAAGCGGCAGTTTCCATTTTAATGTTCCTGTTTCCTGTTCGGCACAGAATAATGAATCTTTTGAATTAAAAATAACCATGTTGGCATAATCCCTTAACAGACTATATTTTGGCAATTCATTGGATTTAATTTTATGGATCCATGATACCTTTACCTGTTCATGATCAAAAAGCCGTGGCACAAACATGCATGCTGCAAGAAAAAGACCGAAGAAACCTGTAAGAATAAATAAAAATGTATTTTGTTGCAGCTTTGTGCAGTTGTTGTTCCAGGATCTGAAAAACTTAAGCAATCTTATATTTTCAACAAGTGATTCAACTGTGCCTTCTTCTCCAAACTTAACGACATCTTCCCTGATGTCATCAATAGTGTTTCTTTTACTGGTTTTATTTAGGATATGGTATATAAAAACAGGAAGCAAAAAAATTATTAGCTCTAACTTTACGATCATGTCCGGCTTTGCAACTCTGGAGATTGTTCTGATTATTGAATAAAATTCCGAACCGAAAATTATCAGGAAAAAAAAGCCGAATAAAACATAATAGAAATACTCCATTAAAAAGAGTCTTAAAAACAGGAATTTATTAAAATGAAGGACTGAATTGTATTTGTTCCGGATCAGGAATTCCTTTAATTCAGTAGAATAATACAAAGAAATGAAAACGATGCAAATACCCATATGTATAACAAAAACAAAGACGACTGATGTCCAGATGCCAGATATTTTTTCTATAGCATCAATAGCCGAAATGCCGGGTGGATCTATTGAAGGCAGATACCATGAAGGAAACAGGACCGGGGTTCCATAAAGAATAATGATCGTGGCCAGTATCCATAATACAGATTGCACAAAAATGTGTTTGCCTTTACCGATTAGAAGGTATGCTAACATGTAAATCATGTACAAACCTGAAATTGTCTCGGTCTTTGGAAAGGCAGAATTACTCGGAGGGTAGGGACTGCAATGAAATTGATAAAGAATAAGCAGCACCAATGCCGATGTCGTAAGGAAAAAGAAATTCAATTTATGCCAGAATGAAGCACTGGTAAGCTCAGAGATTGTCCTTTCGTAAGAGGATTTTATCTGAGTATCTTTTGGAGTCATTGCCGGGGCTAATTTCCCCAGGAATTTAATAACCGCAGGTGCTGCCCAATCAACAAGAGATAGAAGGAGTATTACTTTGGTGATCATCGTCTGGGCCAAAGACATAAATGCAATAATGAGAGTAAAATACATGAAATTTTTTTCACACCAGGGCTGGTGACTAAAAGGATTATGTTCTTTGCCAATTCTTCGACTTAATTTGATAATATTAAATAATGCTGTTATCATGCCTGAGAAGATGATTATTATATAGATCATTAGGAAAACAGGATCCAGTTTTTCATCTAATCCAAATTCATTATAAGCCAGACATTGAATGAGAAAAAACAAAAGTGTGACCGTTAAAACAAAAAATGATATGGTCAGAGAATATTTTAATTTAAAAAGAATATAACCATTCCATTTTTCTGTATATTCTGAATTCTGTTTCTTTATCTGATCGAGAAGGCCATCACTCAGGTAATATGTAGCCGGAATTACTAAGCCAAGGTTTGCCAAAAATACCAGCTGGCTAAGACCTGGAAGTTCCAGCAATCTTCTGAAATGTAAAAAGAAACCGGACGAAATATTCCATTCCTCAAGAAGCAAACCAATCTCATCAAGGATCAGAATAAATATTAATACCTGTGAAGAAATATTCAACGTCCTGATGCCTGCCTTTTGCCAGTTGACTTTTCCCTTTGTGGTTGGGTTTCCCCATGAGCTTATCGATTCCGCAAGCCTGCTGAATCTCTCCCACTTAAGAAAATAATTTAATAGGATTGATACCGATACAAAAATTACAAGATAACTTATTGATCTTGGTGAGAACGATAGTGAAATTTGTGATACCATTTCAGAAAGATTTGAAAATTATTCTTAGCAATTCGCCTTTATATGTTTAATCTCCGTAGCGTTTTAAGTTGATTTCATAAAATAATTCTATGCAGGATCCAGCGATTAGAACATGAGCATAAATTGATAGCTGAATTCATCATACCGGTCATCTATTTTATCGCCAATGATTTTTTTGATCCTCTCATAGATCAGATTAAATTCTCCGATATCTTTAGAATACGCATCAACTGATCTCTCATCATGAATGTAAAGAATTTCAGAGGTAATTATTGATGTCAAATTCATTTTAAAATTAATTAAACAGAATTAATTTCAAAATCTTTGGACTTCCCTAATATTGATAGCTGGTATGCGCATCTCAAATCCGTTATATAATTCACAGTCAGATTGAATCAAAATTTATACTATCTTGATTTTAAAAATTTTAGTATTGCTTTAACTCAATGAATACTAGAAAAGAAAGATCTCATATGGTAGGAAGATCAGCCTCTGAATAATGAAAGTTTTTTGCAAATTGCTGGATTGCGATTATAAGAAATTGTCTGATAAAAAAATGCAGGATATTTTTAAATTTAAAATCCTTGAAAGTCAGTGGAGTTAATGACCTGTCTGGCTTTAACAGATATCGAGGAATTTAAAATAGGAATCAAATAGAACATGATATATATTATAATGGATCTCGAACTGACCTGCTGGAAAGACAACAAGGATTTCAAATTACAGGAGATCATAGAGATCGGTGCCGTGAAGCTGAATTCCGGTTTCGAAAAAATTGATGAGTTCGATGTTTTCATAAGGCCGATTGAAAATCCGTTATTGAGTGAGTTCTGCCATGATCTGACTCACATAACCCAGAAGGATGTAGATGGAGCTTCGACTTTCAATAATGTATTGCCTGAATTTATTGAATGGATTGGTGCTGAGGCATATGTGCTTATTACATGGGGTAATTTTGATCTGACACACATGCAGGTGGATTGTAAGAGGCATAAGATTAAATTTCCGAAGCATCTCAGCAGGAATCCTGTGAATTTGAAGCAGCATTTCGCTGACTTCAGGCATATCAGACCATGCGGTATGGATCAGGCCTTGCAAATGCTTAATATACCATTAACCGGAAAACATCACAGGGGTATCGATGATGCTAGAAACATTTCAAAAATAGCTAAGAGGATTTTGTAAAAAAATGATTTCATTATGAATTATATTATCGTGGACCTTGAAGCGACCTGCTGGGAAGATTCGGATTCATTGGAAAAAATGGAAATGATCGAGATCGGAGCTGTACTTATGGGAGGGGATCCTCTCAGGCAATACGCCGAAAAAGACATATTCGTGAAGCCTGCCATCAACCCGGAGCTGAGTATATTCTGCATGACCCTGACCAACATCAGACAGCATTGGATCGACGAGGCCGATACCTATCCGGAGGCATTCAGGGAATTTATCGAATGGATCGGAACAGAACATTTCAAGCTTTGTTCGTGGGGGGAATTCGATTTCGACCTGTTCAATCTTGAAAATCAAAGGCACAGCACCAGGTTCCCTGAAAATTTCTCAGGTCATATCAACCTCAAAACACTTTTTGCAGAAGCATTCAATTCGAAACCAGGAATAGGCTTGAAAGCCGCAATGAGAAAATTGGGTATTACTTTCCATGGAACACCCCACAGAGGGATCGATGATGCCAGGAATATTGCAACCCTGGCTGAGAGAGTACTCGTACTGGATTATTAAGCACATGAACATTTTGATATTTTCCGACCTTCACGGCAAGCTCTTATTGCCTTTTATCATAGCAAGAAAGATTGAATCCTCTAAGAATATTAAGATCGACTATATTCTTCAATGCGGAGATGCAGGCGTTTTCCCGGATCTCTCGAGACTTGACAGGGCTACTTTGATACGTTCAGAAT
>DATGWQ010000051.1:0-1682 GCA_035299385.1 Bacteroidales bacterium
ATTACCCTCCGAAACATCTTAAATTGGATCGACGCTTTTTATGTTACTTTCCATCGACTAGATAGTACTTTACAGCGTATTTAGATTCTAAAACTGGTCTTAAGGCGGAAAGCGGATTTTGTCAAGATCTGTTCATAAAGAATCACGTATCTATTGGACTTTGCGAGCATCTGAAGCGGTTAATCTAGGTTTATGAAAAAGATGCGAATTTTGAAGTTGGTTTTGCCCTTCATAATGATTCCTGAAGGCGGACAATTTCCTCGTGGCGAAGTCATACTTAAGGCTTTGCTTCTCCTATTTCAGTTGTAATGTTCCTCGTGAGTCCTATTCATTATACTTACCAAGTAGCTCTTTCAAGAACTAAACAATCTTGCGTTTCTATTTCCTTACATGGTTGTTCTTCTAATAACGATATTGGCTTAATTAATGTAGTTGCTAGCTGCCTTTATACCCAGTTGGTTATTCCTAAGTACATGTTTTTGCTTACGATGAGTTTGGGTGTCCACGAGTTCATGAGTACATTCTGATGGCTCAGTTATTCTTACAAGGTAATTGGGTGGATCTCGTTACTAGAAACCGTGTTTGTTCTTTAACGTTACTAGTTCCAATACTCGGAGTAGATTCCCGTTCTTATGTTCTTCGTAAGAAAGACTAAGTACTAAGTTCTAATAACTCTTAAGTTATACTAGAACTAAGACTTAGAACTTCTTACTAGAACATGTAACTACTCCCTATAAGGATAACTATTATTAATATTACTAACAACGTAAGTAGGAAGAATCAATGGCTACTAGATCCTATAGAAAGAGAAACTATTAAATGAATTCCCTAACATGGAAGTTCCTCACTATTGGACTAAATGCTATAACTGGTAATTAACGGAATTAACATTTGATTCATGATTCACCACGAAAATGGAATAGAGAATGTAGATAACCAATAACGTGGAACCAATTACCACCAGAGGACCAAACAATGGAACAGCAAACAACTTTATAATCCTTCCACACCAAGCAAGAAGAACTTGATCAAACTCCGCATGTCAGCAGATTGTTTATCATACAAAGAATAAATTTGGTCTCGTCAGACCTAAGGAACAATAAACCATCTATCTAGGCATATGTGCAGTTTATCTTCAAAATGATTACCAATTAAGGAAATAGTGAAGAGGCCTAAAACGAAAACCTAATGAATTGGTTCGATAATGCAGATGAAGTCTTTAAGTCACCATTTGCTGCCCGTCGCTCGATCGGCGAATAGGGGCCGCGTTCTCGCTTCGCTCGAAATATGGCGGCCGTCGCCGATCTTCGCACTTAGGTATGCATGTAGAGGATCTATTGAGATCTCGCATCCGCTCGATCTAACAAGAAAGGAAATAACAGGCTAACATACATTAGACGGAACATGAAAGAATAAACATTTGCTTCGGCTTCGCCTCAGCCTGCCCGTCGCTCGATCGGCGAATAGGGGCCGCGTTCTCGCTTCGCTCGAAATATGGCGGCCGTCGCCGATCTTCGCACTTAGGCTAACATGGACATTAGAATGAATAGCTGCCCCCGACGCTCGAGAGGCCAAATAAGGGGCCGCTTCTCCCCTTCGGGTCGAAATAGGGCGGCCCTTGGCCTCTCTTCGCTTTCTATATTCCATCAAACATTAACGGGCGGCCGCTCGATCGGCGAATA
>DATGWQ010000052.1:0-2802 GCA_035299385.1 Bacteroidales bacterium
ATTACCGCACCTTCGCCTTCGGCAAACGCCATACTTCCGATGCTGTCGATGCGGGATGGGATGTGCAGCAGAGCCATCTTTGCAACGAAACACCGGGAAACAGTTATGTGGAATGGGTGAATAAAAATGGCTTCGGAGAAGAATTTGCCAGGGATTGGGGAGCAGAATTCGGAAAAGGATCTCCCTGTTCACCCCAGTCCAAAGAAATAGTCCCGACAGGGGACCTGGGAACCAGGCTCTCTGAATTGCCTGAAAACATGACAATGGAAGCGTTTACATCCATGCTTACAGTTAAAATGATTGAAGAGCAATCGAAATCTGACAAGCCGTTTTTCTGCTGGGCCACATTTTACAGACCACACCAGCCGTATACTCCATTGAAGAAATACATGGATATGTATGATGTGTCTGCCTGGGGTGGGGGCAGGATCAATGGCGGACCAATTAAAAAACCTGCCTCGCTGTACGAGCCAAAGGAAAACTTACCCCCTATGATGCAGAGTGTCAGGAACGGAGACAACAAAGTATGGAATGTCAATAAAGCATACGATGATGAACAACTGTGGCGTAATTATATTGGCGGCTATTATGCCCTGGTCACTGAGATCGATCATTGTGTCGGGCTTATCCTGTCAGCTCTTGAAAAGGCAGGGATCGATAACGAAACAATAGTGATTTACACTTCCGATCATGGCGATTTTGTCGGCAATCACGGTATGGTTGAAAAAGTTGCAATTGGCCAGAATGTTTATGAGGATATTCTGAATATTCCTCTGATTATAAGGATCCCGGGCAACAAACAGAATGGAAAGAGATCCGCTGAGCTTGTCAGCCTGGTTGACATTTACCCGACCCTTGTTGACCTGCTCGATCTTAAATTGCCGGATATGAAGTATCCCCTCCAGGGATTATCGCTTGCGGACAATCTCACAAAAGGAAAGCCTTTAAAAAGAGAATACATAGTTTCGGAGAACTGGTCACAGGCAACCGTGATAACGAAAAGGTTCAAGCTGGGAATGATGATCGACCCGACAGCTTATAACTCCAGGTTCGATTTCAGAAATTTCGGCAACCAGTTGTTCGTCAGGAATGATGATCCGCTTGAAATAAACAACCAGGTAAAGAACCAAAAATACCAATCTGAAATCGGGAAGTTAATGTCCTTTTATGACGATTTCACTTCCCGGATCCCGGATACGGGGAAAAAAGAAATGATAATGAAAGCGGGCAGGTAACCGGCCCCCTTTTCATTATTAAAATTATCAATATGCTTCGTAAAGCTTTTTTCTCATAGCTGTAATGACCGAAGAGTAATTTGGATCATCAGCCAGGTTCCTGTATTCCAGGGGATCTTTATTTTGATCATACAACTCTCCTCCTTTATTACCGTTATCCCATTCGGTATATCTCCATTCCTTTGTTTTCACGGTCCTCCCGGTCATGGCTCCCCTGTTTACAATGGCATGGACTGCATCCCTGAAAGGCAATGATGGATTCATGACGACTCCGGCAAAGCTTTTACCCTCGAGATTGTCAGGTTTTTTGATGTTCATAATTTCTGCCAGGGTCGGGTAAATATCAATGAATTCAAACATTGCATCCGACTGCGAATTTGTTGCGCTTACAAAATATCCGGCCATTATGAATGGAGGATTGGTGCCCTTTTCATAAAGGGTTACCTTGTTCCACCAGTTTTGCTCTCCAAGATGATATCCATGATCTCCAAAAAACACTATGAGGGTGTTTTTCATCAGGCCTGCCTGCTCCAAAGCATCAAGGACTTTCCCCAACTGTGCATCCATGAAGGAGACGCATGCGTAATAGGATCTCAGGAACTCTCTTTTATCCAGGTCAGTGAACTTATTGAAAACTGAAGTCATTCCCGGGAGTGTGTACGGGTATGGAGGGGTCCAACCTTCCGGAACTTCAGGGGGAGTACAGGCCTCAACAGGGTACATATCAAAATACTTTTTAGGGGCCACGAACGGATCATGCGGTTTATGGAAACCAAGTGCGAGGAAAAAAGGTTTTTCCTTCTTGCTCAGGATGAATTCCACTGCCTTTCTTGCATTCTGCCCGTCAGGCTGGTCCTCATCATCACCTCCTGCAGCTCTCCATTCACACCATGGAAGCTCCCCTGATGAAATGTTTCTTCCTTCACCTGATTTACCTGTTTCAGTTGGACTGAAGCTGTAAATCTCATCCCAGGCTTTCAGATCATTGTGATCCTTGCTTCCATGAAATATCTTGCCGATGGATATAGTATGATATCCGTTCTGCCTGAATAAGTATGGCAGCGTAATTCTGTCGCCGAGCACCGATTGAAGTGTTTTTACATTATCGAGTATCGTCGTGGTTTCAGGCTTCAAACCTGTCAGCAGGGATGATCTGCTTGGATTGCTGACGGCATAATTGCAATAAGCCTGATTGAACCTGATCCCGTTGCCTGCAAGCCTGTCGATGTTTGGAGTTTTGACAACAGGATGACCATAGCAACCCAGTGTCTTATTGAGATCATCAACAACTATAAATAGCACGTTTTTTGGCTCACTTTTTAGAGGAGCTTCCGGCTCAGACGCAGGACTGACGCAAGCAGATCCTGCCAGGATTGCCGGCAATAACAAATATTTATTCATATGGGCGGACGTAAAAACTTTCTGCACTGATATCCCTGACTTTTAATTCTCCTTTCTTACCAGTACTCTTTTTGAAACATCCTCAGTAAGGGGGGAATTGACCTTCACGAGGTAGTTCACCAGCTTGCTTCTGAGCTCATCTGCTGTCTTTTCATATTTGAACCTC
>DATGWQ010000053.1:0-1628 GCA_035299385.1 Bacteroidales bacterium
TCCCGGCAGCTGGAAATATGTTTACCCACCTTTACGCCATGCTGAATGGCACGGTTGCACTCCGACCGATCTCGTGTTCCCTTTCTTCCTTTTTATTGTAGGAGTCTCCCTGTGGTTCTCAATGCAGAAGTATGGGCAGGAGTTAAATGCAGGGTCTGTGTTCAGGATACTGAGGAGAATGGTGACGATCTTTCTGCTCGGGCTGTTCCTTGCAATTTTCCCGTATTTCCTGAGCAAGGACTATGCGCACCTGAGAATAATGGGAGTGCTCCAGAGAATTGCACTTGCATATGGCATAGGGGCGCTGATCTGCCTGGCAGTAAGACGCGAATACCTGTGGATCGTTCTGGCTTTCATACTGCTTGGCTACTGGGCTGCCATGGCATTGTTCGGTGGCAATGATCCCTTCAGCCTTGAAGATAACTTTGCCAGGAAAGTTGACCTGGCGCTCATAGGCGCCGATCATCTGTACAAGGGTTTTGGCGTTCCTTTTGACCCGGAGGGCCTGTTCAGCACTCTTCCTGCTGCCGGGAATGTGATTATCGGTTATTTTGCCGGAGCCGCTATCGGGAAGTCTCCTTACAAATCAGGCAATGCAATTAAGCTGATCCTGATAGGTGCGGGATGTGCCGGCCTGGGTTTGCTATGGAGCCTTTTCTTTCCTCTCAACAAACCTCTGTGGACAAGCTCATATGTCCTGTACTCCTCGGGGATTGCTATGGCTGTACTTGCTATTATATTCTGGATCTCGGATGTGGCGGGCTTTCCTTCCTGGGGTAAATTCTTCATGGTATTTGGCTCAAACGCTCTTTTTTCCTTCTTCCTTGCGGGAATATGGACCAAAACAATGCTATACCTTGTGAAACTGCCTTCAGGAGGAGAGGAGATAACACTCTATAACTGGATTTACCAGAAAATTTGCGCGCCGGTCGCCGGCAATATGAACGGCAGTCTGATGTTTGCACTTCTGCAGGTGATCATAATCTGGTCAGTGGCGTTAGTACTCTACAGGAAGAAGATCTTTATCAGGTTGTAACCAAATACTTATCAAAAATGAATACCGGGGCATTTTCGAAAGTCGAGAAATGCTTTTTCGACCGTTCAGGCAGGAAGGAGTGGACAACAAGGATGCCATATGTTGTGGTGAAAAATTTTCCGGAACTGGGCCTCCTGACCTCACTGCGTTTCCTGGAATGGGTTTCCTCAAATCCTGATGGTGTCGTAAGTCTTCCTACCGGGAAGACGCCGGAATACTTTATCAACTGGACAAAGCGTCTCCTGGCTGACTGGAACAGCACAGACAACCAGAAGATAATGCGTGACAACGGCCTTGAGCTCCCGAAAAAGCCTTCCCTTTCCGGATTGCATTTCGTGCAGATAGATGAATTTTATCCTATCGATCCTTTTCAGCACAATAGTTTCTTCGATTATGTGATCAGGTATTACATCCAGGGTTTTGGCCTTGACAGCAAAAAGTCGCTTCTCATCAATTCCGAAAATATCACCCTGGCAGAAGGGCAGCATTATTCTACAGTTTTCCCCGGAGGTGTCATCGATCTTTCGCTGAGAAACAGGGAACCGAGAAATGCTATTGAAGAGCTTCAGCAGGCTTCTATATTCAGGATAGA
>DATGWQ010000054.1:0-3134 GCA_035299385.1 Bacteroidales bacterium
CTTGGTTCAGATGAGCTGACCAGGGAAGCGGCAAATAAATATTATCCAAGGGGTGCCGGATTTTTGGCCATCAATTCGAATAGCGAGAACACCTATCCTGAAGACAGTTATGAGAATATGATCACCAGGATGGAAATAAAAAGATTTCCCTGGGTGTATCTTCGTGACACGACCCAGGAAGTGGCACGTGCATACGGCGCACTGAAAACTCCTCACTTTTTCGTGTTCGATCAGGAAAGAACGCTGGTTTATACAGGCAGGGGAGTGGATAATCCACGCAACACTTCAAAGATGAAGATCAATGACCTGGAAAGGGTTCTGGAGGAGCTGACAACAGGGAGGCCTTTATCAGTGAATATGACCAACCCGATAGGATGCACAGTGAAGTGGGAGGGAAAGGATTCACACTGGATGCCGGCGGAAGCATGCGACCTGGTTTAGGTATCGTTAGCTGAGACGAGGACAGAAGGGGTGAGTTCGTGTGTTTTTATGGTGCAAGTCTTGAAATCCTCCATTTATCATTTTCCCTGGTATAAGTTATCCTGTCATGAAGCCTGTTGGGCCTGTCCTGCCAGAACTCGAACCATCCTGGTACTATCCTGAATCCACCCCAGTGTGCGGGTTTTGGCACAGGCTCTCCTTCAAACTTACTCCTGTAAAACTCAAATCTTTCCATAAGATATTCCCTTCCGGGAATTTCCGAGCTCTGGCTGCTTGCCCACGCTGCAAGCTGGCTATCCCGGGGCCTGCTTCTGAAATATGACTCTGAAATTTTTGCGGACAGTTTCCCGGCAAAGCCTTCGATCCTCACCTGCCTGTTCTTTTCCGGCCAGTAAAAAAGAAGTGCCGCGTTCTCATTTTTTTCAAGCTGCCGGGCTTTCCGGCTTTCATAATTCGTATAGAAAATGAATCCTGTTTTATCATAATCTTTAAGAAGCACAGTCCTCAGCGATATCCTGCCGCCTTCCGATGCGGTTGCCAGGAAAACGGTCTCAGGAATCGGAGCACCTTCAGAAAGATGTTCTTTATACCAGGCATCAAACTGGATGAACGGATCTTCATATACCGTTTTTTCCGAAAAGTCCGGGGTGTCAGGCATTTTTATGAATTCAATTTCTTAATAACCAAAAAGAGTAAAGTATTGTTCTCATTTTAGAGTTAACTTTGTATATTATTCTTATAGCCTAATTATTAAATTACCGAATTATGATGACAAAAAAACTGATTTATCCGGGAATACTGATGCTTTTCGTGATTATGGCATTGGTATCCTGCAAGCCGAAAGTACAATCTGATCTTGCAAAGGCGGCAGTTATACCGAAACCTGTCACTGTAACATCAACAGGAGATTATTTCATACTGAAACCCCAGACACTGATCAGTTATCAGAGCGGGAACGAGGAATTGCGTGCAATTGCCCTTTATCTTGGTGAAAGACTTAAACCCGCCACAGGGTTTGATCTTAAGCTTGCCCCGTCGGATGCAGAAGCAAAAGCTGATATTTACCTGACGCTTACAGGAACACAGGAAAACGGCGAGGAAGGCTATGAGCTCGATATCACAAAGGGCCTTGTAAGGCTTTCCGCAAGCACGCCCGCGGGACTGTTCAGGGGGGTACAGACCATAATCCAGCTATTACCGCCACAGATTGACCAGCTGACAAAAACTGAAGGCCCATGGCAGATCGCAACGGGCAAAATCACAGACAGGCCGGAATATGCCTACAGGTCGATGATGCTCGATGTCGCACGTCATTTCTTCTCAGTCGAAGACGTGAAAAAGGTTATTGACATGATCTCATATTATAAAATGAATGTGCTTCATCTTCACCTTTCCGATGACCAGGGGTGGAGGATAGAGATCAAATCGTGGCCGAACCTGACACAGCATGGCGGAAGCACTGAAGTGGGCGGGGGAGAAGGTGGATTCTATACGCAGGAGCAGTTTTCTGATATTGTCAAATATGCTGCTTCAAGATATATAGTTATTGTTCCTGAGATCGACATGCCGGGACACACCAATGCAGCGCTTGCTTCATACCCGGAGCTCAACTGCAACAACAAAGCAACAGAGCTTTATACAGGAACCGAAGTAGGTTTCAGCTCATTCTGCACAAAAAAAGATATAACATACAAATTCATCGATGATGTTGTAAAGGAAATATCTGCCCTGAACCCGGGACCATATTTTCATATGGGTGGCGACGAATCGCATTCAACGAAAAAAGAGGATTACATTCCTTTCGTGAACAAGGTCCAGGACATCATCGTTTCTCATGACAAGCAGGTGATCGGCTGGGATGATATCGCAATCGCCACGTTAAAGCCAAACACAATTGCGCAGCACTGGGCAAATGTGAAGAATGCCAACATGGCCGTTTCACAAGGAGCCAAGATCATCATGTCACCCGCAACCAAGGCTTATCTCGACATGCAGTATGACTCACTTTCAAAGCCCGGCCTTCACTGGGCTGCCTATGTCGAAGCCGACAGCGCCTACATGTGGGACCCGGCCACTTTCACACCCGGAATTACAAAGGAGAATATCTTCGGGGTTGAAGGAGCATTATGGACAGAGACAGTCACCAATCTCGACGAGATTGAAATAATGATCTTTCCGAGGCTGCCCGGCATCGCAGAGATCGGATGGACCCCGCAGGCTCTCAGGAATTGGGATGATTATAAGGAAAGGATAGCAGAGCACGGGAAAAGGTTCGATGCTGCCGCTATTGATTATCATAAGTCACCGATGGTGAACTGGAAATAAACGGAACAGATTTAATCCTGTAATTTCCTTTGTGTTCCTTCGTGTAATCCTTTGGACTCTAAGGACAGCACCAAGGGCACAAAGGATTTTTTTTTAATATGATTCTCATTTCAATTCGGTAGCACAATTTATCTTTACCGGCACAGAAGGGCCTGAAAAAGCAAGACAAACCACAACATTCAGATATGGGTGTTCCCTCTGGATAGTCGCTCCGATAAGGTACTTCTTACCGGTACAGGCAACTGAACCAGCACCCTGCACCCGGGAACCAGCAACAGTTTTTTTATTTACATTTGATCTCAACCAACCAACCTGAATCATGAAAAACATTCTCATCTTCCTGGCTATCATCTCCCTGGCTTCATGCA
>DATGWQ010000055.1:0-8724 GCA_035299385.1 Bacteroidales bacterium
ACTCCAAAGAAGATATCCTGGATCTTCTTAAACCTGCCAATGACTTTATCTCACAAGCCGAAGAGATACTGACCAAAGAGAAATAAACAGAACTGTACCTAACACGGACGGTAGCATTAATAAACTCGTCACGGTTTTTGCAGTTTGTTCCTACACCGAATAAAACCATCTTGCTCTTGTACCCGGATACTCGCATCAGCCCGCTTAAAAGATTTTGCACCGTGACATATCCTCAAGTCCGACCATCTTTGTACCGCGACACTGCACAAGGCGGCTTCGACCAAGCTTATCACCGTGACAGATCACTTCCCCAATAATGTTTGTACCGCGATTACGCACTTCCGCAGAGAGTTGTACCATGATGGCAAAAACCGCGCCACGCTTCGCTTCCTGCGGCCTTACTGGCACCGTGACGAAAACTTGAAATCCTGCCAACGGCCTCCGGTCGCTCATCGCCGTTTACTAATGCTCACCGCCGGGCCGTTATGCGTCATATATGACTGACCGAGACAGTTATATAACATGAGACAATTGCTCCTTCCAATAATCTACAAATATGAATAAGATTAAATACCTTTTATTCTGTACAATCATTCTAATATCTAGCTGTAAACCGACATCCAGATTGTTAGTATCATATGGAACCCAGGACAATTTGCTAATATATAACAGTAAAGAGAAAATTATTGGGGACTTGACTTATACTGTTGGAGATTATAAGTTCATCATGTTTTATACTGATTTAAAAGAAGTGGTAAATGAAATAAACAAGGATCATTTTTATAGTCCGCTGGATCTTAAATTTCCAAATAAAACAATAACCAGCTTGCAAGAATCCAAGGATTATTTAATTGTTAATAAAACTGATACGCTAAAATATCCAGACAATCACGAATATGATCCTTTTCTAGATTTTTTATTTAAACACGGAAAAATGTATTTTGAGAAATCTGGGACCCCTTTAAATCATCTAGAATATATCCATTGGCAACCTCAGTACCAAGGACCCGTATATTCTCGATGGATTGATAATGAATTCATTATAAGAGAAATAACATGGGCTCTCGTTGATTAAAAAAATACGAACGCATAACACGGAAGGTAGTGGTAATTTTTTTGTCACAATTTTTGCATTTTGTTCCTGCACCGAATTAAAATCCTCTTGCTCCTTGTACCCGGATACCCGCATCAGCCCGCTTTTAAAGTTCTATACCGTGACAGATTCCTTAGTCCGACCATATTTATCCCGCGACATTGCACCAGGCGGCTTCGATACAGATTCTACACCGGGACATATTACTAACCCAATAAAGATTGTACCGCGACACTCATAGTCCGCATTTAGATCTAGCATGATGGCAAAAATTGCGCCATTTCTCGCTCCCTGCGGCCTTACTGGCACCGTGACGAAAACGAAAGATCCTGCCAACGGCCTCCAGTCGCTCAAAAACAAAAACTACCACTCACCGCCGGGCCGTTATAGCCAATGTTCACCAATCGAGATAGATACAGGATTCTGCAAAAAAAGAAACGCTCCTTTCAGAGCGTCAGACTAAAGATGCTATCTTTAGCGATGTTTGTAATGCAAATATAATACAAACGGAATGACTTCTGCAAATGATATATCAAAAAAAGAGCGAGTTATCGTCTACATCGATGGATTCAATCTCTATTTTGGGTTACTTGAGGCTGGATTCTCAAATTGCAAATGGTTAGATTTAAGGAAATTGGTCCAAAATCTGAAACAATCAAACCAAGAAATAATTGAAATCAAGTACTTTACAAGTAGAGTAAGTAATGATCCAGACAAACAGAAAAGACAAACGACATATATTGAAGCTCTTGAGTCAGTAGGTATCAAAATATATTTTGGACATTATCAGAGCGATAGGACAGAATGCAGATTATGCGGAAACATATGGCCCGTGTATCATGAGAAAATGACTGATGTTAACATCGCAACTCAGATGCTTCTCGATGCATATCAGGATAGATTTGATGTGGCAATGTTGATTTCAGGTGATAGCGATTTAGTGCCTCCAATGCGGGCTATTCATGAGGTGTTCAGCAAAAAGAGAGTTTTTGTAGCCTTTCCACCCAAAAGACACAATTCTTCTGTCGCCTTGATTGCTAAAGGCTCACTGACAATTGGAAGAAAGAAATTAGTAGATAGTCAATTTGAAACAGAAGTCAGAAAAAAAGACGGATTTCTTTTAAGAAAACCAAAAGAGTGGATGTAATTGACTTTAATTTCATCCGAACTTTAAAATAAGCACTGGCTATAACACGGACGGTAGTGGTAATTTTTTTGTCACAATTTTTGCAAGAGGTTCCTGCATCGAATTAAAATCAACTTGCTCGTGTACCCGGATACCCGCATCAGCCCGCTTTTAAAGTTCTGTACCGTGACAGATTCCTTAGCCCGACTATGTTTGTACCGCGAGACTGCACCAGGCGGCTTCGATCAAGTTTCTACATCGGGACAGATTACTAACCTAATAAAGATTGTACCGCGACACTCATAGTCCGCATTAAGATCTACCATGAGGGCAAAAATTGCGCCATTTTTCGCTCCCTGCGGCCTTACTGGCACCGTGACGAAAACTTGAAATCTTGCCAACGGCCTCCGGTCGCTCAAAAACAAAAACTACCACTCACCGCCGGGCCGTTATAAGCAAGGTTTCGCCCTCTGTAACAGATGGCAGCCATATAAAACTCACTCAGAATGAAAGTTTCGCTGATATTAATATTAACTCTGTTCTCTTACAGTTTTATTCTCCATGGACAATCACAGATTATTACTGGACGAGTTATTTCAGAGGATTTTGAAACAATGCCAGGAGTTTCAGTAACGATTAATGACACAGTTGAAGTTGGTAGAACAGATTTAAATGGTTTTTTCCAAATAGAAATTCCAATTTCCGAAAATGCTTAGCTTCTAACGGCCTTATGAGACCACTAGCGAAAACTTGAGATTCAACTGACGGCCTTCAGTCGCTAAGCACCAAAAACGACTACTACCGCCAGCCGTTAGGTTGCAGGCCACACAGCAGTTCTCCACCCAAACGAACAAAATCCTTATATTTGTGTAAATATCTTTATCATGACAGTCTCTGATTTAAAACTCAAAATATTCAGGCAGATCGATTCACTCGAAAAGAGTAGATTGGAGGAGTTTTACGGTCTTATGATGAATTATCTTAATGGCAAAAAGGATATATCCGACTGGGAAAAACTTTCGGAAGCACAGAAAAAAGGAATTTTCGATGCAATTGATGAAATAGATTCAGGCAAGGGCAAATCCAATAAAGCTGTTTTTGATAAATTTCGTAAGAAGTATTCAAATGCCTAAGCAGATTATTTGGGCTCCTCTTGCAGAAAGCGACTTCGCCGCCATTTTGGAATACCTGGACAAGAATTGGGATTCAAAAGTAGCTGCTAACTTTATTGAACTGACCGAGGCTGCGATTGATCAAATTTCAGTAAATCCCAAACAGTATCCAATCATCTTTAAAAAGAAACAAATCAGAAAATGTGTCCTAACAAAACACAATTCACTTTTCTATCGGGATTCCAGATCTCAAGTAGAAATACTTAGAATCTATGACACGAGACAAGATCCTGATTCGCTAACTTTTTAACAAGCCCGACAACCTAACACGGAAACATTTTCTTGTCACGCTTTTTGCAATTTGTTCCTGCACCGAATAAAGATCGTCTTGTTCTTGTACCCGGATACCCGCATCGGTCCGCTTAGCAGATTTTATATCGTGACAGATTACTTATCCGACCATTTTTGTACCGCGACACTGCACAAAGAGGCTTCGAACTAAGTTTATCACCGTGACAGATCACTTTTCCAATAGTGTTTGTACCGCGATTACGCACTTCCGCAAAAAGTTGTACCATGAGGGCAAAAACCGCGACATGCCTCGCTTCCGACGGCCTTATGAAATCGTGACGAAAGCGAAAGATCCCGCCAACGGCCTCTGGTCGCTCGGCACCAAAAACGTTTTTTATTGCCGGGCCGTTATGGTTAATGCCTAACATCCAGACAATTACATTAATATTGAAAATATCTTTAAAAGCAGTATTTTAGTGAAACAACAGATATCATAAATTCAGTACCTTTGTAAAAAACAATAGAAATCATGAGTACGGTTGAACTCAGACAACATATTATTGAGAAGCTCTCGCACATAGAGGACGCCTCATTTCTAAAAGCTCTCAAGACCATTGTAGAAAGCAAAGTAAATGAAGGCATTTATAGGCTTTCCGACTTCCAAAGGAAGAGAGTTCTTTCTGCAAGGGAACAGTTAAAAAATGGACAGACCATATCCGATAAAGAACTCAATAAAGAAATCGATCAATGGTTAAGTACAAAATAGAATGGTCGATCGAAGCTCGGCTTGACCTTCTTGATATACTTAATTTTTATATTTTTCGGAATAAATCAACTGTTTACAGCAAAAAACTAAAATTAAAAGTAAACGGCAGCACAAAGCTCATTAAAAAAAATCCTTTTATCGGGTTACAAACTCAAATAGTCTCAGTTAGAGCTTTCGTCTCTGGCGATTACCAGATTATATATGAACTTATTGATGATGTAATCTTGATCCTAATGGTTTGGGATTGCCGAAGAGATCCAGAGGACAAAATTCTAGAAACAAGAGTTAAAATAAAACACTAACCATAACACGGACGGTAGCATTAATAAACTCGTCACGGTTTTTGCAGTTCGTTCCTGCACTGAATTAAAATTAACGTACTCTTGTACCCGGACACGCTCATCAGCCCGCTTAATAATTTTTGTACCGTGACCAATTCCCGGGTCCGTCCATGTTTATAGCGCGACACTGCACAAGCTGGCTTCGACCCAAATTTTATACCGTGACAAATTACTAACCCAATAAAGATTGTACCGCGACACTCATAGTCCGCATTAAGATTTACCATGATGGCAAAAACCGCGCCGTTCTTCGCTCTCTGTGGCCTTATTGGCACCGTGACGAAATCGAAAATCCTGCCAACGGCCTCCGGTCGCTCAGAATCGTTTACTAATGCTCACCGCCGGGCCGTTAGTGGTCAGAGATCGCGAACAGAATCCAGAGTTACCACCTCAAATTTTCGCAATTGTTAATAAATTCCAGTCAAAATAGGGTAACAGAATCGACCCTATTCCTACTAATCAGAAAATTCTGTTTGTCCTCTCAAAATGTGAGTGACCAGGCGAAAGCATAATATATATTTAAATTCATATCTTAATATATATAAAAATATAACCGCCTTTTTTACAAATTATCTCAATACCATGACAAAATACTCCGGCCACTAACACGGACGGTAGTAGTCATTTTTTTGTCACAATTTTTGCAAGAGGTTCCTGCATCGAATAAGCATACAAGTAATCTTAAACCCGGACACGCTCATTGACCCGCTTTCAAATATCTGTACCGTGACCAATTCCTTAGTCCGACCATGTTTGCAGCGCGACACTGCACAAGTCTACTTCGAATAAGATTATCACCGTGACAAATCACTTATGCTATTGTTTTTGTACCGCGAAGCACGTAATCCGCATTAGCTTTGTACCATGAGGCAAAAATTGCGCCATGCTTCGCTTCTTACGGCCTTATTGGCATGGCGGGCGAAAACTTAAGATTTTGAGGCGGCCTCCAGTCGCTCATCAACAAAAACGACTACTCACCGCCGGGCCGTTAGCCTTAAATTCAGCCAGATCGAAGACCCGGTTAAAATCACAAATCGTGATTTCTAAACAGTTAAATTTTAAATAAATTGGTTTGAAAATGACAGATGACCTAAAACAAATTTGGATTCAGATTCTAATAAATTTATTACTAATTCTAATTTTCCTAATTATTCTTCTTAAAGGGACAATAAATTCCGTTCCCTATGGACTAATAAGCATATCTTCGATTACATTCATATTTGCAAGTATAGCTTGGCTTTTTAGGGGTACATTTCGGTACAAAAGACTTCTTTATATATCCAAATTCATTCTTTTTACAGGACTAATAAGTTTGCTGATATATTTTATCTTAGAATTCACAATGAGATAAATAAACAATCTAAGGCTAACATGGACAATAAAAAACATTTTTTTGTCACGGTTTTTGCAAATAGATCCTGCACCGAATTAAAATCATCTTGCTCTTGTACCCGGATACGCGCATCAGTCCGCTTGTAAAGTTCTATGCCGTGACAGCTTCCTTAGTCCGACCATGTTTGTGCCGCGACACTGCACCTGGCAGCTTCGACTAAGTTTTTCACCGTGACAGATCACTTATGCTATAGTGTTTGTACCGCGATTACTCACTTCCGCAGAAAGTTTGTACCATGAGGGCAAAAACCGCGCCATGCCTCGCTTCCGACTGCCTTACTGGCACCCTGACGAAAACGAAAATCCTGCCAACGGCCTCTGGTCGCTCATCACCAAAAACGACTACTCACCGCCGCGCCGTTAGCGCCAATAGGAGCCTGTAAACAGGATATGATTCAATCTATTACAAAGATTCAGAAAACATCATTTTGCATCTAATTATCGCCCCAAAGTCAGTTCATTTTCTTATCTTCGCAATGTGAGACAGAACGAAAACATAGGCGTTGATATTGAGATTGATGAATTAACAAACTCAATAAAAAATTTAATTTCTGGAGACAGTTTTTCAACCGATATTACACGTATAACAAAATTAGATCTGAAAAAAGTCACCAAAAAAGACGGTTGGCTTTTTGATTGGAAATTAGAACTGAAACATCCGGAAAGAGAAGTTTATAAGCTTACGATAGTTAATAATCAATCAATTATCCAGGGATTAATTAGTCTCGAAGTTAGATCAGATCATGTTTTCATGCACCTTGTGGAAAGCGCTTCATTTAATAAAGGAAAAACCAAGCTTTATTCCGGAGTTCCTGGCAATCTTGTGGCGTTTGCATGCAAGCTTTCTTTCCAAAGAGGTCATGATGGAAACGTGGCGTTCATTTCTAAAACTCAACTAATGGATCACTACACTGAAACTCTGGGCGCAAAACATGTTGGAGGACGTTTGATGATTATTGATTCGCAAGCTGCTCACGTACTGATTAATAGATATTTTTCAAACTTGTAGAGTTATGAAATCAAGAAGAAAAGAATTAGATGTTGATTATATTGGAGAACAGACCCCTCTTACAAAAGAAGAAGAAAAAGCAATTAGTGAGTTTATTAAACAGAACAAAACAAAAAAAATCAAAAGATCTTCTTCTAAATCTAAGACTGTTAAACAATTAACATAAAGTACTGTCGCTAACACGGACGGTAGCATTAATAAACTCGTCACGGTTTTTGCAAATAGATTCTGCATCGAATTAAAATCCAGCTAATCGTAAACCTGGACACGCTCATCGACCCGCTTTCAAAGCTTTATACCGTGACCAATTCCTCAGTCCGACAATGTTTATAGCGCGACACTGCACAAGCCGGCTTCGACCCAGTTTATCACCGTGACATATTACTAACCCTATCAAGTATGTACCGCGACACTCATTGTCCGCATTCAGATTTACCATGATGGCAAAAACCGCGCCGTGCTTCGCTCCCTACGGCCTTATTGACACCGTGACGAAAACGAAAATCCTGCCGACGTCCTCCGGTCGACTCAGCATCGTTTACTAATGCTTACCGCCGGGCCGTTAGGCATAAGCGAAGTTACTGCACAAGAGATAAATCTAATTTCAAATCAAACAAATTCACCCATAGGAAAATGAACCAAAAGACTGGATATAAAGCAATTCCGCTGACATTTAACAGAAAAGCAGTCATTGCATCCGCAACTGTGACGAAAGAAAAAAATACATTTCACTGCATTACCGAAGTTGACATTTCAGTACCGCGTAGGCTGATAAATGAATACTTTGAACAAACAGGCATAAAGCTTTCGCTCACAGCCTACATAGTTACCTGCCTAGCCCAAGTGATTAAAGACTATCCTCTTTTAAATTCATTCATAAAGGGTAACAAACAAATAATTCTAGAAGATGTGACTGTTTCTGTTTTGATCGAAAGAGAGATAAAGGGCGAGCGAGTACCAGAACCTCTTGCGATAAATAATGCTCAAACAAAGACATACCTGCAAATTAATAATGAAATACGAACAGCCCAGAATCAAGAAGGTGAGCCACTAGGCAAGCTCACAAAAATGACATGGATTAAATTTATTCCTGGATTTCTAATGAGAACTTTCGTCAGGATTGCCGATAAAAACATAAAAATGGGGAAACGATATGGAAAAGTAGCCGTTACTGCTGTTGGAATGTTTAATAAAACAAATGTTTGGTTTATACCTCACGGTTCAGCCACGGTTCTTATAACAGTTGGAGGGATCAACTCAAAACTGGTTAAAGAAGGTGACAGTATAAATGAGAAGGAACATCTCTGCCTGACAGCATCCTTCAACCATGATATTGTTGATGGAGCTCCTGCCTCAAGATTTATGAATCAATTTATCGAAACAGTAAAATCAGGCAGATTACTAATCTTTGACAAAGAAATACTTGCATGACAATTTTAATAATAGCCTATGCCTAACACGGACAATAAAAAACATTTTTTTGTCACGGTTTTTGCAGTTTGTTCCTGCACCGAATAAAAATCATCTTGCTTTTGTACCCGGATACCCGCATCAGCCCGCTTAAAGACTTTTGTACCGTGACAGATTTCTTAGT
>DATGWQ010000056.1:0-1834 GCA_035299385.1 Bacteroidales bacterium
AAGGTTTAAGGTGGACGCCAGGACGCGTGACGCCAGGACGCATGACGCCAGGACGCATGACGCCAGGACGCCGGTTTGTTATCTTGTTTTTGGGAAGGTTTTCAACATTTCTTTATTTATTTGGGGCTCTCGCCCCAAGCCCCAGGTTACTTTTTGTCTTGATACAAAAAGTAACCAAAAAAATCAAGGCTGCAGATAATTTTGGGGCTCATGTTCTCACCTTGCGCTGCGCGTTACAACTCGCTCCTGCGTCGCTCAGACAGTAACGCTTCCGCATGCCACCGCAGCAAGGCTCAAACATTTCGCTGCTGAAGAATATAATTTTCCCTTTCGCTTCGCTCAGTAGCCCAAAATTCTCTGAGGCCGGTCCGAAATCCATAGACCTCATAAAAAATTGAACCTCTTCAACCCACCCCTGCCCCTCCGCTTAGGCGGGGCAAGCTCTCCAGGGAGGGGAATCCCAAACGCGCATGCCTGAAGCCTGACGTCCGACGCCTGACGCCTTTTCACACAGCAGCATTGTCAGATAGGTACTTAAGAATATCTGCTGCATCTATCCTTATTTTCGAAAATGCGAACAATTTTTTACCAAGATCTTTTAGTGATGCACCTATATGATAAACTGTTTTTTCATCAATTATGAGAAACCTATCATGTGATTTGATGAATTGGATTAACTGGATCTCAGAATATTGTTGGTTATGTTTCAGCAAATCCAGTCTTAACTGACGAGTAATATTTGAAGTGTATATGGTTGATTTTACTTTGCTTTTTCTCTTAGATAATAAATCAAAAATACTTTCATCAATATAATTGTCAATCAGAATAATTGATTGATGAGCTGATTTAATTATATCGCAAACAAATTTATATGCATCAAATATCTGGCCGTCATAAAAAATTCCTTCAGAAGGGGGTAGTTCCGTTCTTAATTTAATATCTATCTCATCAACTCTTCTTTTTAAATCATTTACATCATGCTCTACTCGACCAATTCGGTTATCAATCAAGTAGCCTTTCAGCAAAAACTCTTTCAGAATTCTGTTTGCCCAAATCCTGAATTGGGTTCCTCTTTTAGATTTTACTCTGTAGCCTACAGATATTATTACATCGAGATTGTAACTTACCACTTTGCGTTTGACCTGCCTTTTTCCTTCCCTCTGAACTGTCAAGTATTCCTTGACAGTTGAATTCGCTTCAAGTTCTCCTTCTTTAAAAATATTATTGATGTGCAGACTTACATTTTGCTTTGTGGAAGCAAAGAGCTCAACCATCTGGGATTGTGTAAGCCACACTGTTTCCTCATCAACGCGAACCTCAATCTGTGTCAAAGCCGAGTCAGGCTGATAAATGATAATTTCTCCAGTATTAATTTGATGTTGTGTCATAGGACACTTTTTCAATTTTATTCCGAATTAAATTGTTTTTGACAGTTGTCTCGAATTTTGCGACAACTCAAAAAGATTGTTGTTATTTATTTTCCCGGAATCTTTTCTCAGCAGATGATCATATATAATCTATCTTACTGTCAAGTATTCCTTGACAGTTGGATTGGTAAAGACAAACCCACCCCTGCCCCCCCGCTGTGCGGGAGGAATCCTGTCGCGCATGCCAGTCCTCACAACGAACATAGTGAATCCTCTACTTTAGAAGGTGCGGCTGCAAAGATACTCTTAACCCACCCCTGCCCCCTCCGGGGAGGGGAATCCCAACGCGCATGCCAGCTGAGCAACTCTTGTTTTGCAACTTCGGGTTGATGATCATCGAACCAGCACCCAGGACCTGGGACCCAGCACCTTTATTTAACAACGTTTAATATAAGAACAAACGTCGT
>DATGWQ010000057.1:0-10560 GCA_035299385.1 Bacteroidales bacterium
GAGGATATCGGAAACGGTGATCATTCATCACTCGCATGCATTCCTCCCGAAGCAAAGGGAAAGGCAATGCTCCTGGTGAAAGAGGAAGGAATAATAGCAGGATTAAGAGTTGCCGCCGTCCTTTTCGAAACAGTGGATAAGGACCTCCGGGCTGATTTCAGAATTGAAGATGGTTCAGCTGTGAAACCCGGCGACATAGCATTCTATCTCTCCGGAAGCCAGCAGTCTGTGCTGAAATCTGAAAGGCTTGTTCTTAACATCATGCAGAGGATGAGCGGCATAGCCACATCGACAAGGCGGTATGTAAACAGGCTTGCCGGCCTGAAGACCAGGATACTCGATACGAGAAAGACCACGCCCGGGTTCAGGGCGATCGAAAAAGAGGCCGTAAGGATCGGTGGCGGAGTGAACCACAGGATGGGACTGTACGACATGATCATGCTGAAGGACAATCACATAGACTATGCTGGCGGTATAGAAAAAGCAATCAGGGCAACAAGGAATTACCTTGATTCAAAAGGGCTGGACCTGAAAGTTGAAATAGAAGCCAGGACTATACCGGATGTGGAAATCATTCTGAAGACAGGAGGCATAGACAGGATCATGCTCGATAATTTCAGTGTTGAAGACACCCGTAAAGCCGTGAAGATTATTGCAGGAAAGGTCGAAACTGAATCCTCCGGAGGCATCACTCTCGATACAATCCGCGACTATGCAGAATGCGGTGTCGATTTTATTTCTGCCGGGGCCCTCACGCATCATGTAAGGAGCCTGGACATGAGTCTGAAGGCGGTGCCCCTCTGAATTTCGCCAAATGGGGAGACCTTGAATTGTCAGGAACAGTGCAGGTATTTTTTCACCAGCTTGCTGATTTCATCGGGTTTGTTGTAAAGCTTTTCACTCAGTCCTTCATCATTGTACGATCTCAGCTTCGCAATCACATTGTCGATCACCCCTGACGGGAACACGCCATCCTTTTCATACAGCTTCCTGCTGGTTTGAAGACATTCAGCCGACTCACTGCACGATGAAGGCAACGCATCAAGCTTTTTATTTTTCGCCTTTCCGCCGTCAAATACATTGTAATCGACATAAAGCTCATTCGCCTTTTCAAGGCCGTTTTCCATTGAGAGACCATATTCAGCTGCCACTACGATACCGGCAAAAAGCTTATAGATGTCGGCGGAACCATCGGGCGACCTCAGCTCGACAGTTTGCTTCGATGGCCTTAATGGGAAATCCGTATCATCACCCGGATTGGCGTCCTTTACCATATCCATGCATCCATTCCATCCCAGCGGCACCCTGATGAGAACCGAGCGGTTGCGGTCTCCCCAGCATATGTTCACGGGAGCTTCCTGGTGGGGCACAAGCCTGAAGTATGATGTCGGAATTGTATTTCCGAAAGCTGTCAGCGATGCGGAGAATTCCAGGATCCCTGCAATCATCTTTTTTGCATTATTGCTCAGCTTGCCTTTTTCAACCATCATGTTCTTCCCGTCTCTCTCGAGCATCATATGAATGTGAAGGCCGGAACCTGCTTTACCTACTGTGATCTTGGGTGCAAAACTCACTTCAACCCTGTTGTCAAAGCAGAGGTTCCGTATTATCCATTTTGCGATAAGCAGCTGATCGACTGCCTCATCGATCTCCACAGGGAGAAATTCTATTTCATGCTGCTCATAATCATCAGCGCCATCAGTAAAGCTTCCCACCTCAGCGTGCCCGTATTTTATCCTGCAGCCTGCCCTGGCACAAAGCTCCATTGCTTTGATCCTTAAGCCTTCATATTTTGCAAAAGGCGCCGATTGATGATAGCCTTTCTGATCGGTAAGAGGATAGAGATCGTTCCGTGGCGATTTGATATAATATTCCAGTTCACCAAATGCCTTAAAGTTGAAGCCGGTACTTTTCATGAAGCGTGTGTATGCTTTCCTGAGTATATATTCAGGAGAGCTCTCGAGCGGCTTCCCTTCATTGTCATAAAAAGAGCACAGTATGTCCAGGGCCGGTATTTCCGAAAACGGGTTGACGAAGGCTGTCCTGTATCTCGGAACAACGTACAGGTCGCTTGACCCGGAGCTCATGAACGGGAAAAGACTCGAACCATCCACTCTTTCACCGCCCGTAAGGATCGAATCCAGATGATCGCTTCCGAAGGGAACGAAATTCAATGTCTTCAGCTTGCCGTCCTCGGAAACATACCTGAAGTTGATCATCGATATCCCTTTAGCTTCAACAAACCTGACGATATCCTCATGGGTGAACAGGGCTGCCGGTTTTTTCAGGAACTGAACAAGCTCATTCTGATTCAGTTTAACATCGTTATTCATCAAGATCGAGTGTTAATTAATTAACAGGTGGCTAAATTATTCTTTTCGGTGATGTTCTGTAATGACAGTTGTTATAATTGAAAATATTTTTTCTACTTTCGGAGCCTGTTACATTCCTGATGAAGAAGCTGATTTTTCTGTCGTTCCTGTTTTTTCTCGGATGCAGGGAAAAGCCTGCCGAATCTTACTTTACTGCAGCTAAAGCTTCAAAGTATTTTAAAGATCTCAGGGAAATATGCGATAAGGACCAGGGTGGGCTATGGGGTGCAAACCTTTATGGCCCGGTTATGTTCGTTGACAGGACCACAAGAAGGATCATTTCGAACCAGCCTGACGAAGCTGGCCTTCTGAAAGGCAAAGATGGTATCTACACGGGAATATATCCGCGGGAGCAGATGATAAGCAATTCGCCGGTATCATTCGGCGGTAAAGAGTTTTCGCTGGTGGCCCTTCCTCCTGAAGAAGATGACTACCGTATAAAATCGAGAGCATTGCATGTGCTTTTCCACAGCTTCCAGCTGCGGAACGGGATCAAACCTGTTCTGTTCAACCAGACGAACATGGATGACAGGGAGGCAAGGTTATGGCTCAAGCTGGAATGGAAAGCGCTTCAGAAGGCATTCCGCACCGATGGGAATGAACGCATGGTCGCAATAAGGGATGCACTGGTGTTCAGGGGGGCAGGAAGGGAACTATATCAGAATTATACTATCGAATCAAACAGGTTCGAGACCTACGACGGCCTGGCGACTTTCACTTCCGTAAAGTTGCTTTCGGCATCTGTAGCGGAACGCAACAAGAGATTGATGGAAGGTCTCGACCGGGTTTACAGGATGGCCTCATATGCGAGATCGTATGGCAGCATCCATGGGGCTCTTTACGCTTCACTCCTGTTTGATGCAGGCTATGATTTTCAGACTCTTAATGCGGATTCTACAGACCTTGGCGAGCTGGTAAGAAATGTTTACAAGATATCCCTTCCCGCAATATGCCGTGATGTGGCCGGAAGCCTGGCGCTGAGCTATGACCTCGCCGATGTTACAAGGGAGGAGGAGGAAAGGCTCAGGAACATAGAAGAGAGGACAAGGGAGCTCACAGGCAAATTCACTGAAAGGGACGTTGTCTACCTTGAGCTGGAGAGCCCTTATTTTGACTTTGAACCTGAGGATATTCACCCGGTCGACACTCTCGGAACACTCTATAATGCCCTCCGGGTATCCGACAGCTGGGGTAAGCTGTCAGTCGATAAAGGTGGCTGCCTTGTCTCGGGCAATTACAGGTACATGAGAATATCTGCCAAGGGATTCCGGGTGGAAAAGAACCGTGTGTCGGGAGAAGGATGGAACCTCATCCTTAACGATGGCTGGGAAATCATACCTGTGAAGCAGGATTACTTTTTGCGGAAAGTGATACCCTTATAGGAACCTGGGCATGGAGCAAGGAGCGAGGGGTGAGTTCGTGATAATATTTATTCTTTTTCCAGCTCCCTCTTTCTCTCTTCCAGCGCCTTTATTTTTGTCTCAGCATCACTCTTCTTTTTTCTTTCGAGCTCAATGACGTTTGGAGGGGCATTCTGAACAAACCGGTCGTTCCCGAGCTTTTTCACGACAGTTGCCAGGAATCCCTTATGATACTCAATTTCCTCGTTGATCTTTCTGAGCTCTTCTTCAGTGTCTATCTTGCCGCCGAGAGGAATATAATACCCGATCGTGCCTGTCATGAAAGAAGCAGCGCCTTCAGGCTTTTTTGCGACCATCCTTATTTCCGAGAGATTACAAAGCTTTGCGATCACAGGAAAGAATTCTTCGTTCATTTTTTCATCTCCTGAAAGTACCTGCAACTGTATTTTGTCGCGGTTCGGGATATTCTTATCTTTCCGGATCGTCCTTACACCGCTGACTGTTTCCTTTACCTTTTCAAAATCAGCGGCAAGGTCTTTATCATATTTTTTTGAAGCAGGGATCTTAGAAATCATGATGCTCTCGCCGTCTTTCCTGGGAGCAAGCATCTGCCAGATCTCCTCAGTGATAAATGGCATGAACGGGTGGATCAGCCTCATGAGCCTGTCGAAAAACGATATTGTTGCATCGTAGGTTTTCCTGTCGATCGGCTTCTGGTATTCCGGTTTTATGATTTCGAGGTACCATGCTGAAAACTCATCCCAGAACAGCTTGTATGATGACATCAGTGCATCGGAGATCCTGAATTTTTTGAAATTGTGATCAATTTCCGCTGTGTAATGCTTCAGAATTTCATCCATCCAGTGCACGGCGACTTCGGATGATTCCGGCTGGGGGATTTTGTCATCGACATGCCAGTGTTTGACCAGCCTGAATGCATTCCAGATCTTGTTTGCGAAGTTCCTTCCCTGCTCCGGAAGGCTGTCGTCGTACATGAGGTCGTTGCCTGCAGGCGAGCAGAGCAGCATCCCTACCCTGACGCCATCAGCGCCGTATTTTTCAATTAGTTCCAGCGGTTCAGGCGAGTTTCCGAGTGATTTGGACATTTTTCTCCGCTGCTGGTCCCGGACGATGCCTGTAAGATAAACATTCGAGAAAGGCTTGTCCTTCCGGTATTCATAACCGGCCATTATCATTCTCGCAACCCAGAAGAACAGTATCTCAGGCGCTGTGATAAGGTCATCGGTCGGATAATAATATTTGATATCGGGATTATCGGGATTGTTTATGCCATCGAAGGAAGTGATCGGCCAGAGCCATGAGGAGAACCATGTATCCAGCACGTCTTCATCCTGCCGCAGGTCGTCTGCCGTGAGTGAGGGATTTTTTGTTTTTCTCCTTGCCAGCCTGAGTGCCTCCTCTGCATTTTCAGCGACGACAAACTCATTTCCGTCATAGTACCATGCAGGTATGCGGTGCCCCCACCACAGCTGCCTGCTTATGCACCAGTCATGGACATTTTCCATCCAGTGCCTGTACAGGTTCCTGAATTTTGAAGGATGAAGCTTCACCCCGTCGTTCATGACAGCCTCGAGGGCAGGCTGAGCCATCTCCTTCATCTTAACGAACCATTGCATTGAAAGCCTTGGCTCGATAACGGCATGAGTGCGTTCCGACCTTCCGATCTTGTTGTCATAGTTTTCAATCTTTACAAGGCTGCCGCTTGCCTTCAGATCTTTTTCTGCAAGGTCCCTGGCCTCAAACCTGTCAGCTCCGACAAACATGCCTGCCCTGGAGCTTATGGTGCCGTCTTCATTGAAAACATCAATTGACGGAAGATTATGTCGGATGCCTATCTCATAGTCATTTATGTCGTGGGCAGGTGTTATCTTCAGACATCCGGTACCAAACTCAGGATCAACATAACTGTCGAAGATGAAAGGGACTTCTCTTTCGGTCATTGGCACTATAACTTTTTTGCCCTTCAGGTGAGCGTACCGGGGATCCTCAGGGTTTGCGCAAACCGCTGTGTCACCGAGAATTGTCTCGGGACGGGTGGTTGCGACCATCACATAATCCTCCTCCCCGACTATTTTGTATCGGACATAGTACAGTTTCGATTTTTCCTGGGTATAGATGACTTCCTCATCGGAAACTGCGGTCCTTGCCTGGGGGTCCCAGTTCACCATCCTCACACCCCTGTAGATAAGTCCCTTATTATAAAGGTCAACAAAGACCTTAATTACAGAATCATATCTTTTTTCATCCATCGTGAAGAGGGTGCGCTCCCAGTCACATGATGCGCCCAGTTTCTTAAGCTGTTCAAGGATTATGCCGCCGTGCCTGTGGGTCCATGCCCAGGCATGCTCAAGAAATTCCTCCCTTGTCAGGTCCTGTTTTGAAATGCCTTCGGATCTCAGCTTGGCAACCACTTTGGCTTCGGTTGCTATCGAAGCGTGATCGGTACCCGGAACCCAGCAGGCATTTTTGCCAAGCATCCTCGCCCTCCTGATCAGCACGTCCTGGATGGTATTATTCAGCATGTGGCCCATATGCAGCACACCTGTAACGTTGGGTGGCGGTATGACTATTGTATACGGCTCCCTTTCGTCGGGAACACTTCTGAAAAAACCTTTGTCCATCCAGTACGTGTACCATTTATCTTCGGTTTTGCCCGGCTCGTATTTTGATGGAATTTCCATAAAAAACAGTTTAAAGCTTAAAAATGAACGCAAAAATACGAAAATATTAGTTATGAGATCAGGAGAGATGATATGGATTGTCGGGAACATCTGGAGATTTCCCATTGCGCACAAAGGTTAACAATATCATTTTCTTTGGATAATAAATAATGCTAATTTCGTATATGCCAAATTTCTATGGAACAAATTATGGTTAAAGGAAAAAGGAAGGCGACTTGGGGCATTATAAGATTCTTTATTTTGTCAGGTGTTGTATTCTCTGTTTTGTTTCTGACAACCTGTAAAAAGGAACAGGGACCTGACGCAAAAGAGAGCTTCATAAGGGACATGCTGTCTGAGATCAGTGCTGATTCGCTTGAATCATGTGTCACATGGCTCCAGGGAATGGGCCCCCGTTTCGCACTTGCCGACAATCACAGGTCTGTGGCTGTGAGGATCAGAAACAGGTTCAGGAGCATGGGATATGATGCAGAGCTCGACTCATTTTTTATTACGAGGAATTTCAAGAATGTGCAGTACAGCCAGTGGCAGTACAACGTCATTGCTCTTCTGAGGGGCACCGAGTATCCTGATTCGGTCTGCGTCATCGGCGGACACTATGACGATTACAACGGAAGCGCAGATCCATTTGTTTCGGCTCCGGGAGCACATGATAACGCCAGCGGAACGGCTGCCGCCATTGAAGTTGCAAGGGTGATGAAGAAGAAAAACTTCATCCCGTCGAGGTCGATAATGTTCATTGCCTTCGGCGCTGAAGAACTCGGCCTTTACGGGAGCAGGGACTTTGCCGCGGACCCGGGCTGGTTCAGTAGTAAGATCTCCTTCATGCTTAACAATGACATGATCGCATATGAACCTGATCAGAACACAGGCTCCTGGCAAGTAAACATAATGGATTACGCAAATTCAGTTTCATTGAAAAATTATGCGAGCCGCATTTCTTCAGACTTCACATTACTTGGAACAATTACAGACAACACCCATAACACCCAGAGCGACAGCTACCCGTTTTATCTCAACGCGTACAAAGCTGTTTTCTTCTCATCGGCAAAGATGGATCCGTATTATCATTCATCAAATGATATCGTAACGAACTGCAATTTTGAGTACAGCAGTGAAATCGTGAAGACCTGCTGCGCCATACTGGCTGACTATAATTATATTGAATAGAGACAAGGTTTTACAACGCCCTCTTTTGATAACCTGCGTTTTAAACTGGTATGTCATTCGCAGTGTAAGCGTTATTTTCTATTTTTGTTGCTTTATAAACAGATCGAGATGCCGACCATTTCAGAAAAAGGCAGGATGATGCCTGCTTCACCTATCAGGAAACTTGTCCCATTTGCAGAGGAAGCAAAGAGAAGAGGGGTAAAGGTTTATCACCTCAATATCGGACAGCCGGACATACCGACCCCTGAAGTTGCCCTCAGGGCCATAAGAAATTTCAATCTTAATGTGATCGAATACAGCCATTCGGCAGGAAATGAATCATACCGCAGGAAGCTCTCTTCATTCTATCGCAACCTCGGGATAAATGTTGATCACACTGAAATGGTTGTTACAACCGGCGGCTCCGAGGCCATACTCTTTGCCTTCATGGCGTGCATCAATCCCGGCGAAGAGGTGATAACGCCGGAGCCTTTTTATGCAAATTACAACGGGTTTGCAACAGCTGCAGGCATAAAAATCGTGCCTGTTACTTCCTTCATTAAGGAAGATTTTGCGCTTCCCCCGATTGCTGAAATAGAAAAGAAGATCACTCCCCGCACAAAAGGAATAATTGTATGCAATCCGAATAACCCTACGGGATATCTCTACTCGAAGGAAGAGCTGCTTCAGCTCAGGGAGATAGTCCTGAAACACGATCTCTACCTGTTCTCGGATGAAGCATACCGTGAGTTCTGTTATGACGGGCAGAAGCATTTTTCCGCCATGCACCTTGAGGGCATCGATAATAATGTCGTGATGGTGGATTCTGTTTCCAAACGCTACAGTGAATGCGGCGTACGCATTGGTGCTCTGATTACCAAAAACAAGGAAGTAATCTCCACGACAATGAAGTTTGCGCAGGCAAGGCTTTCACCTCCCGGGCTGGGACAGGTTGCTGCCGAGGCTTCGATAGATGCTCCTCATGACTATTTTGAAGGAGTAAACAAGGAATATACCGCACGCAGGAACTTCATGGTGGATGCCCTTAACAACATGCCCGGAGTTTATTGTCCCAGGCCGAAAGGAGCCTTTTATACTGTCGTCAAACTGCCGATAGATGATTGCGACAAATTTGCACAATGGCTCCTCCAGGATTTCAGTTACAATAATCAGACTGTTATGGTTGCTCCCGCATCAGGTTTTTATTCGACATGCGGGCTGGGTAAAAATGAAGTCAGGATTGCATACGTTCTGAAGATAGACGATCTCAAGGCTGCAATGAATGTGCTTTCTGAAGCATTGAAGGTTTATCCCGGGAGAACAAATTAAAAAAAACATTTTTTCTGTTCATCTGTACTGAACTTTTACCGTATTCCACGGTTAAGAGAGAAGAACCTTAGTCAATTTCTTAGCCATCTCTTTCTGTCATTTTCGTTTGGAGTACCGATTTTTCAGTGCGATGAAACGATTATTGATTGTGCCATTTTTTTTTAGCTGGCTCACTGGCCTTGCAACAACTTACTATATAAAGAATGGTGGTTCGGATTTAAGTAACGGGCTCTCCGTTTCAACTGCATGGGCTTCAGTTGCAAGGATCAACATATCCATGGGTCTTTTCCGACCGGGTGATTCGATACTCTTCAGAAAAGGTGATTCCTGGAGGAATTCAACTTTAGTGATCCGGACTGCAGGCATACAGGGTAAAAACATCTATATCGGATCATATGGCTCGGGAGAAAAGCCTTTAATTGAAGGGCCAGAGAATCATCCTGCCATAATGGTCAATGCTGCGAATTCAGGGTTCTGGACAATAGATAATATCGATCTCAGAGCGTATGGCAAAATATCAGGGGTTTACAATACAGTCGCAATCTATCATGGGTACTGGCTAAGTGACCTAGGTGCCGTACCCGGATGGATAATTCAGAACTGCAACTTTAACTGCTGCCTGCTGTTGAGCGGTCCCGGCACAATTGTCAGGAACAATGTCTTCAATGGCGAAGGAAAACCGGATAATCGAGGCGGCGCGATATGCTTCAGGGGACCTGAATGCGACAACTGCATTGTTGAATTAAACACAATTACCGATTATTTCGACAGAGGTGTCTGGATCTATAATGGAGGCTCCAACCCTATCATCAGATACAACAAAATCAATAATATTCATAAAGGGAGTGATCATGGGGGCTCAGGCATAAACATCGACGGGTATGGGGTAAGGGTGACATATGGCGCTGTCTATAACAATGCCATAAGTGACGTCGACATGTCAGCAATTACTTTCGAAAACGGATACAAAGCTTTGGCTTACAACAACAGAACCGAGAATTGCACAGGTGTAATGATATGGCAATATGCCCCATATCTGGAAACCGGAGATATCGATATTCATCATAATCTTTTCCATAACGGGAACAATGGGGTCGTAATTTTCAATGCAAGCGGAGTACATATTGCAAACAACACCTTTGTAAAGAATGATGACCTTGGCACTGAAAAAACAGCGCTTTATATCACAACGTCATCCACCTATGTCTCAGGCATCTCATTTGTGAACAACATCGTTGCGGGGAAATGGACACATCTCATCAAAGTTCCGGATCTTAAGGATATCTGGACCTCTTTTGATTACAATATATTGTTCCCCTCACGCAGCTGGATAATGAACAGGGCAGGTAAGAACCTTTCGTTGTCACAGGTAAAGACACTTGGCTATATGACCAATGGAAACTCACTCGACCCACTCTTTATAAATGGAATCAATGACTTTCACCTTCAATCCCGGTCGCCGGCAATCAACACCGGAATAAATCTGCATTATTTATCCGACATTGAAGACAATGCCATTGACGACCTGCCTGATATAGGCGCATTTGAGTACAAGGGCGATCATACAATTCCATTATTATTGAACTGCTCTGTGGAGAATCCCGCTCCATCAGTCATTGAAATGAACTTCAACACTACACTGGCTGC
>DATGWQ010000058.1:0-1510 GCA_035299385.1 Bacteroidales bacterium
GCGAAGCGAAGCCAAATGTTATTCCTTTCATGTTCTACTGAGGAACTTTAGTTCCGAAGCTACATTCTCTAGATCGAACGGAGTGAGATCTCGTTTTTATTATTTACATGCATACCTAAGTGCGAAGATCGGCGACGGCCGCCATATTTCGAGCGAAGCGAGAACGCGGCCCCTATTCGCCGATCGAGCGACGGGCGGGCTGAGCGAAGCGAAGCCAAATGTTATTCCGGATTCATTCTTCAAAGAACCTTCATCAATTAATTGAACCAATTCATTAGGTTTTCGTTTTAGGCCTCTTCACTATTTCTCTAACTGGTGTCATTATTTCTTACATTGGTGCATTCAATTGTTTCTTCTCACGTGTTTCATAAGTTCCAGCTTGGATGTTCTTTGTGCCCAATCTTCTAAGTTTAATGTTGTTGGTAAGTTAACTGTTCCTATGTTTCTTCATGTTATGGTAATTAGTTACAACTATCTGGTTTTTGGGATTATAATGTTAGAGAGCAAAGTTCCTGCATTGTTCGTGGCAATGTTATTCCGTTGTTACAAGTTAATAGTTCCATAGGTCTGGTAGTAAAGACTGTTATTCGAATAAAGACTCTTCTAATTACTCTTTGGTATAGCTTCTGTTATGCACGATATTTCCATTATAGTTATTCCGTATTATCGTTCATAGGTCTGTTATTAAGATTAAGAATTATAATTCCGTCTATGGGCGTTTAATAGTTCCACGTTTATCCGCATATTAGAGAATCTACTTACTTGGTTCAGTAGTTCGTCCAAGGCAATGGGTTCAGAGTTCCATTGTACCTAGTTGCATGTATGTGGAGTTATGTTTAAGTGTTCCAATGTTTCTTCCTGGGATGGTAATTAGTTCTTACTATCTGGTTCTTGGGATTATATTGTAGGTAGATAAGTCTATTAATCTTTCCTTCGTGGTTAAGTGAAGCACATGTTCCCGTAATTAGTTCCGTAGTGAGGAATGGAATGACGAACTTCCATGTTAGGGAATTCATTTAATAGTTTCTCTTTCTATAGGATCTAGTAGCCATGATTCTTCCTACTTACGTTGTTAGTAATAGAATTATAATCCTTACTTGGGACTTATTTTCTACCTAGTTGCATGTATGTGGAGTTATGTTAAGTGTTCCTATTGCCAATGTTTATTAAATGTTTAACTTCCTACATGTTGAGTTAAAAGTTCAATAGGTCTGGTAGTAAAGACTATTCTAATTACTTTGGTATAGCTTCTGTTATGCACGATATTTCCATTATAGTTATTCCGTATTATTGGATCTATTAGCCACGATTCTTCCTACTTACGTTGTTAGTAATATTAATAATAGTTGATCTTTATAGGGAGTAGTTACATGTTCTAGTAAGAAGTTCTAAGTCTTAGTTCTAGTATAACTTAAGAGTTATTAGAACTTAGTACTTAGTCTTTCTTACGAAGAACATAATTCTCTACTTCCGGTTATAGAAACAAAGACATTGGAACTAGAACTAGGTA
>DATGWQ010000059.1:0-5667 GCA_035299385.1 Bacteroidales bacterium
TGTGGGCCCAGCTGGGCTCGAACCAGCGACCCCCTGATTATGAGTCAGGTGCTGCTAACCATCTGAGCTATGGGCCCAAAGTATTTCGGATTTCGGATTATGATTTTTCGGATTTGAACCGCGATCTGCATCCCCGAAACCGAAATTATTTCGGACTGCAATATTAGCTATAATCAATATATTTTGCAAATACCTGGCATAGAAAGATTGCCTGATAACATCATATCAAAAAGCCTCCCTGCGGAGGCTTTTTTGATTCTTCAGGGTACATTCGTCAGATCCCCGAGACAACCACATCATTGAACAATAATGATGGTGTCCTGATGGAGCTGTAGACCCACGTGTCATTTGCGACCTCCGCAAGCTTATTCCAGAAATTCAGGTGATTATCGGCAATGTTCATTTCAGCAATGCTCTGTACAGGTTGACCTTTCTCGAACAGCTTGCCAAATATGCCAACTGAGAAATCTCCTGTTGTGGAATTGCAGTTTCCACCAATAAACCCGGTGATCAGAATACATCTGGGGAGATCTTTTAATAATTCATCGAGGCTCCTTTTTCCGGGCTGTATGATGATGTTCGATGTGGATCCTCCGGTCGGGGCCAGCTCAAGCTTACGGCTGTAATACCAGTCTATGATGAAATCGTTCAAAACGCCTTCAGTGAAAATTTCACGCCTTTTCCCGGGGAAGCCGTCACTGTCATAGTACCTTGATCCAAGCCCTCTCGGGATCATCGGGTCATCTGTTACCGTAAGCAGGTTGCTGCCAACTTTCTGACCTTTCTTATCTGCAAGGAACGATCTCTTCTGCTGTATGCTCGCTCCTGTCAGCGGGTATGCCAGATCACCTATAAGCCGTTCTGCAACACGGTTTTCAATAACAACCGGGATCTTTGCAGTCGGGATCTTCTTTGCTCCAAGAAGGTCGAGAGTTCTTTTTGCAGCATCTGCACCGATGAATTTCATCTCGGGAAGATCATTCCTGAACCGGCTGGTCGCATAGCAATAGCCCGCAGGCTTACGGTCACCTTCATCCTTTGCAGTCATTACCACGCCAATCTGGCAAACCGTGCCTTTCGATGAATCTTCAAATCCATTGCTCGACATGATGTATTCCTCATGAAACTGGTCGTACTCTCCTGACTCAACCGAGATTACTTTGTCTCCTCCTCCCTGGAAACATGCATCTTCGGCAGTTTTCACCATTTCGTGACGGATTTCAGGTGTCAGCTGGGTATAATCAGGATCGCTCAACTGCAGGTCTGCTGTGTTTCTGCCCTTGTAAAGCTCAGGGTCGGGAAGCGAACGGTAAGGATCTTCTTCCATTATACCTGCATTTGCAACCACGTCCTCAATAAAACCGCTGAGAGTCGATTGGCGCATATCAGGTGTAGACTGCGCCGCATATCTCTTGTTCAGGATTACTTCAAGACCAACTTGCTGTGTTGTGGCTTCCTTGATGTTTTCGGGCTTGCGGTCACGGTAGTCGATCTGCACAAATCTTGTTTTCGAGAGTGAAACCCTGCACTCCTGGGCACCTGCCTTTTTTGTCTGGTCAATGATCCATTGAGCAAGATCCGGGAATTTCAATACGCTTTCTTTTTTCATGATCTGCCTCCTTTCTGCTGTGTGCCGCCTACCGTTAATGATTTAACAAGACACGTCGGTAAACCGAATGATGCCGGAACACCCTGTCCGTTCTTTCCACACTGCCCTGCGCCTCCGCGCGAGAGTTCAAGGTCATTGGCGGCCATATTGATGTTGGAAAGCATCTTGGGACCATTGCCCATAATGTTCACATCCTTGATCGGGTAAGTGAGCTTCCCGTTTTCAATCATACGCCCTTTCGAGACATAGAATGCAAAGTCACCTTCACCGATCCTAACCTCCCCGTTGCTTACATTCTCAACATAGATGCCATTACCGGCTTTTTTTATCACATCTTCAGGAGAAGCCTCTCCTGCCAGCATGTATGTGTTTCTCATGCGCGGAATCGGGAAGTTCATAAAATCCTGCCGCCTCCCGTTACCAGTTGGCTTAACTCCGTAATGCTTTGCTGAAATCTTATCATGCAGATACCCTTTTAAAATGCCGTTCTCAACAAGAACAGTCCGCTGCCCTGGTGTCCCTTCATCGTCCACGTTGATACTTCCTGCAAGATTCATGTTCGTGCCGTCATCGACGATGGTGACAAACGGTTCTGCAACCTTTTTACCTGTCATCGTACTAAAGGTGGAGACTTTCTTCCTGTTGAAATCAGCCTCCATTCCATGCCCGATTGCCTCATGCAGAAGGACACCTGTTACGCCTGGCCCTAGCACAACCGGAATTTCACCGGCAGGCGGTTGTTTTGCATCAAAAAGAAAGACCGCATCATTTACTGCCCTCGAACAGACTTCATTTATCACATCCTCATTGTAGAAGGAAAAATCCCTGTGCCCCCCAAGGTTCCAGAATGCCTGCTCCCGCCTTCCTTTCCTCTCGGCAAGAACATCGGCATAAACAAAACCATTGGGTATAAAATCCTCGACTATAACTCCATCACTCGTGATGATCAGTATTCTCTTTACAGAGCTCTGGAACCCGGCATTCACTTTTACAACCTCGGGCGACAAGGCGAAACACTTCTTGTTGATATCCTGAACAAGAGGAAGCTTCGACTTGCCCTTGATTTCTGCCAGCGAAGGATCGACAGGATAATAGTTATTAATTTCAGGCGAACTGAAAGCTGATTCCACATCCAGCGCTTTCGTGGCGGAGATGGTTGAAGCAGTAGCCGCCGCAGACATCATGGATTCCGGGGTGAGATCCTGTGTAAATCCATAGCCTGTCTGATCTCCCGTTACGGTTCGTATGCCCACCCCGAGAGAAATATTGCCGTATGATCTTGTTACTTTTCCGTCCTCAAGGCCAATGTAGTTTGAAATGGTGTGTTCAAAATAGAGGTCGGCGAAATCACCGCCCTTCGACAGAGCCTTTGCCAGGAGTTTCCGGCAGAGAGATTCATCTATCCCAAATTCATTGAAGAAGTAATTACTGCCGGCCTGTACAGAACCGCCGGATTTACATCCAGTGAATGTGGGAAAAAACAAGAGAGCGCCACCCGCAAGGGCAGCATTCTGAATGAATTTTCTTCTTGGAATGGGTTTCATTTTAAGTTCATTTCTAAGGTGTTACCAAATTTAACATTATTTGTTTAATTAATCAAAGGATTATGTTCCACATATTCGTTGGATTGATGTGTTTGTGACACTTGGGAAAATCGTGAAAGGTCCTGAATTATGAATTACCTTTATATTTGAATTAGCAAAACAAGCATCAGTCATGAATCCTGTCACTGTTTCCATTTTACTTTTTATGTTGAACATGGGTGTACAAAACGACAGGATCCTCTTTGACGGAAAAACTCTCGAGGGCTGGGAAATTATCGATTATGACGGTCATGGTGATGTTTATATCGCCGACAGCTCCATCATCATAAGCAAAGGGGAGGTAATATCCGGCATCAGGTGGAAAGCGGATTTCCCGAAAACAAATTATGAGATCACTCTATATGCACGACGTGTTGAGGGAAATGATTTCTTCTGCGGTATGACCTTCCCGGTAAAGGATTCATTCCTGACCCTGGTTCTCGGGGGATGGGGAGGCTCTCTTTCAGGACTCAGCTGTATTGACGGGGCCGATGCAGCACACAACTTCACCCAGACTAACTTTTATTTCGGCAAGGGCTGGTGGTGGGCTGTGCGCCTAAGGGTAACAGACAAGAAAATTGAGGCATGGGTGGAAGATGAAAAATTTGTCGATTTTACTATTGGTGATTCACAACTGTCGCTCCGGTCAGAGGTAGAGTCCTCTGTTCCGTTCGGAATAACGACATACCAGACCACGGGAGCAATAAGGGATATAAAACTCCATATGCTTGAAGAATGACAAAACTTCCTTACATTTAATTTTTAAACGTAAAATAATCAACATGATTTACAAGATAATACCGGCTTTTACATTGCTGGCCCTTCTTTGCAGTTGTGCCACGAAACATTCGGAAAAATGGGAATCTCTTTTTAATGGAAATGATCTCAAAGGCTGGGATACGTACCTTGGTCCGGCTTATGATTCAGTCACACAGAAGTGGAACCAGGAGCCTATAGGCCTGAATGCCGATCCTGCCAAAGTCTTTACTGTAGTGAATACAGACGGAGAAAATGCTATCAGGATTTCAGGCGAAAACTTCGGGGGCATTTCTACAACCCGTGAATTTGAAAACTTCCATCTTCAGCTTCAGTTCAAATGGGGCGCGCTGAAATGGTTTCCCCGGAAAACGGGCAAGAGGGACAGCGGTATTATGTATTATGCAACAGGCCCACATGGTGCTGACGGTGGATTCTGGATGAGATCCCAGGAATTTCAGATCGAAGAGGGGGACTGTGGTGACTGCTGGGCATGCGCCGGGGCCATTTACGATGCAACAGCAAACAAGAAAGATTCAGATAATTATGTCTATGACAAAACAGGTGCTCTTTATACCTTCAGTACAATAAGCCCGGACGGGCGCAGGTGCATCAAATCATCAGACGGTGAAAAACCATCCGGTGAGTGGAACACAATCGATCTGTGGTGCTTTGGGGGAACAAGCATTCATTCTGTAAACGGGGTTGTAAACATGGTATTGCAAAATTCAAGACAAAGTGATAACGGGAACGAAATTCCGCTCACAAAAGGGAAGATCCAGATCCAGTCAGAAGGGGCTGAGGTCTTTTACAGGAATGTAAGGATAACACCAATTACAAAGCTTCCGGATAACTTGTAAGATATCTCCCTCTGTCCACCCCCGACCCCCAGGCTAATCTTTATACACATCTTTATACGATTCTTTTATACGCTTCATATAATCCTACATGTACTTGGGGATCCTTCATAGCAACAATCCCTCGCAAGCTCCTGATTGTTGCTATTCAGGATGACAATGCAATTTGGGGTCAGGTAGGGGTAATGAAGCGGCGCCTTTTGAGGAAGACTTATCCAGGTAGAATATTAATTTCAAAAGGCGCCGCTTCATTACCCCTTTTCTCCCCATATTAGTCCTGTCATCCTGAGGCGCCTGATTCCTGAATTTGTGAAGGAATCAGGCGGCGAAGGATCCCCTTGTACATGCAGGATCTTAAATGAATTTTATTTGGATGTACTATAAATAAAAGATATTCATCCTGATACCATCAAAGTAATGGATATCAAATTATTATATCAGAATCAATACCAGAATCAATTTATAAACAATTAAAAATAAATAATATACTGACTTGTGTATAAAGATTAGACCCCCAGGGGGGCGCTCAAACTAAAGCCTTGGTGGCAAAAAAAGTGATATCAGACACCAATGAGTTCCTTTGTGCGTGTAATTGTTTTATATTGGGGGTTTAGCCAGCCTGGAATGATGGAAAAATCGAACAATAGCAAGAAGATGCCCAGAAGCGAAGCATTGAAAAAAATTGGAGCAGTCGCTGCAGGGATCCCTTTTCTGAACAGCGCTGAAAATACCGGAACCGGCGAAAATGCTTTTCGCAATCCCGCTCCTGAAAAAGCAATCAAAAACCCTGTTTTGGCAAAAGCCATCTCTGAACTGGAATATCTCACGCCTGCAGACAAATTCATTGTCCAGCGGAGGGGCA
>DATGWQ010000060.1:0-13206 GCA_035299385.1 Bacteroidales bacterium
GCATAGGCGATCATTCCGGGAATAAGGAAGATAAATACAGGAGTAAGTTTAAATGCAGCTCCAAGTATAGCTCCGCGGCGTGATTCGGTCTGGTTCCTTCCCGATAGCACCCTTTGTACAATATACTGATCGGTGCACCAGTACCAGAAGCCTATTATTGCAGAACCAAGGATGACACCTGTCCAGGGGTACTCAGGATCGTTTGCGGACCTGATAAGCTCAGTCATCGTATTTCCGTCGGCATTGACGGGTACAGCGCGGCAGATGGCCATCATTTCACTCCAGCCGCCAAGCTTTATAAGACCGATAACCAGCACTGCAAGCGAGCCGATCAGCAGGATAGGTGTCTGGAGCACTGATGTCCAGAGCACAGCCTTCATACCTCCGAGTGTGGTGTAAATACCAGTCAGAACGACCAGCCCGACAGCGCTTATCCAGAAAAAGTCAATGCCGAACATTGATTCAATTCCGAATACCTGCTTAAACACTATACCACCCGCATATACAGTAACTGCCACTTTGGTAAACACATAGCTGACCAGGGAAATTATGGAAAGTACGCTCCTGGATCCTCTGTTGTACCTTTTCTCGAGAAATTCGGGCATAGTGAACACGCCGCTTCGTGCATAAAAAGGGACGAAGATCCATCCGAGCAAAAGTATAAGCCACCCGTGCATTTCCCAGTGTGCCATGGCCATTCCGCTCGAGGCGCCTGCCCCGGCAAGGCCAACAAGGTGCTCTGAACCGATATTTGAAGCGAATATAGATGCTCCGATCGCTATCCATGTAGCGTCTCTGCCAGCAAGAAAATAATCAGTCGATGTTTCATCCTTCTGCTTTGTAACCCAGATAATTATTCCGATAAGGCCAATACAGAAAAGACCTAAGACAATCCAATCGAGTGTACCCATAGATTCAGGTTTTTAAGGTTATATGAAGAATAAAAATATAAAAGTTTCAATTAAAACTAAGCATTCCATTCTTCCAGGGCAGACTGTATAAAGGAAATGATCCTCTGGTTCTCCTCTTTTCCGTTCCCGGCAACCATGAATGGTTCGCCGAACCTGATGTGTATCGGCTTGCTGCTGTCGATAGGCCCCAGCTCCTTTATTACTGTCCCGTTACCCCAGAAATCCGTTTTTATTGCGACAGGCACGACCGGAACACCAGCTTTTTTTGCCAGCTTCACCCCGAGAGAATTGAACTCCTCAGGTTTGAACCCGACACTTCTCGTGCTTTGAGGGAAAATGATCACCGATATCCCATTTTTCAATCTCTCCATACCTCCGTTCATCACGGCTTCCAGGTCTTTCCTGGCGTCAGTCCTGCCCACAATGATCGGATCGCGTGATCTCATCACATCACCGAACAGAGGATGCTTTACCAGGCTTTCCTTCACGACGAAAGTCACTTCCCTGTAGGGAGCAATAATTCCCGGAAAGACCATTGTCTCCAGTGTGCTCATGTGGTTGCTGATAAACAGGACCGGCCCGGGGTTCTTTCTTATATTGTCTATCCCGGTAATATGAAACCTGCCTCCTGCCTTCTCGATGAAACGGAAGATATAAACCGAGGAATCGGCCCATTCCTGCCTGAAGTATTTTTTCATCTTCGCCTGGCGTCTTGTGACGAGAACTATCCAGGCATATTTAAGTGTGAAGTAGAGCCTGCTGTTGAATCTTATCTTTTCAAAGAATGATAAATGCTCCTTTTCAGGGGTGTCATATGCATCGGAATCGAAGTAACCTTTCATCTTACACGCTCATTGTTCATCCATGAGCACCTGCGACATGGATGACCTGTATTTTTCCATCAGCTCCCTGTTAAGCTCAAGCGGTGGCTTTGCACCTTCTGGAAGAAATGACTTATAGGGATGTTTCTTTGAATATTCCGCAAATTCCAGCTTTATTTCCTGAAGCATCTTTGGATTTGTCAAAAGATCAATTGCAGTGGCCGATATTACCTTTGCACCCGTATTCAATCCCTTCCAGGCAGCCGTACCGTATCCGGCTGCAACAGTCGACCAGTGGTGACCGATTGTTCCGGGCACCTGGCCGGGGAAATACAGGGTGGCTGTCGGTGTGATGAGTGTAACTTCGCCAACATCGGAAGAAGCACCGCCACCTTCATCTTTCGGCGGCTTCAATGTTTTAAAGTTTACCGGGAAACCTTTCTGCTCGGATCCCATATCCTTCTGGAGCTCTTTTGCAAAAACCTGTTCCTTTTCCGTCCATGAAGGCATGCCGATCAGCTCGATATTCCTCTGCAATGCTTCAGCCATGCCTTTATTTGAATGCCTCTGGTGAATTCCGGTGAGGACCCTGACAGTATCAAGAACCGTTCCTGTTGCAACTGCAGCTCCCTTTGCACAATCTACAACTCTCTCAAATGTCGGCATAAGCAATGAATCGGAGTTTCTTATATAGTACCAGACTGATGCCTTGTCGGGAACAACGTTGGGAGCTTCCCCGCCCTCGGTTATGACGTAATGCATCCTGTAAGTATAAAAGAGGTGCTCGCGAAGATAGTTCGTTGCAACATTCATTATCTCCACCCCGTCGAGTGCACTTCTCCCGCTCCATGGGGCACCGGCTGCGTGAGCAGTCTTTCCCTTGAACGAAAAAACTACTGATATCAGGGCGTTCCCGTTAACCCCATATGAAGTTGACAGTTCGGATGAAGCATGATTATCGATTACAGCATCTACATCGTTGAATACACCTGCCCTGGCCATATAAGGCCTGCTGATTACAGTCTCTTCAGCAGGTGAACCGAAGAATTTTATTGTCCCGGGAAGATTGTTTTCAACCATGCTCCTCTTTACGGCAATAGCAGCAGCAATTCCTGCAGTTCCCATCATGTTGTGGCCGCAGCCATGACCCGGAGCACCTTTAACCAGCGGCTCCTGGTGGGGTGTAAGGGCTTTCTGTGAAATCATTGGAAGTGCATCGAACTCACCGAGGATGCCGATCACCGGCTTGCCCTTTCCCCATGTTGCAACAAAACAGGTCGGCATACCGGCCACATTCCTTTCAACTTTAAATCCTTCATCTTCCAGAGTTTTCATCAGGAGAGCCGACGACTTGAACTCCTGCATGCCAAGCTCGGCATAATTCCATATCTGATCTGAAATATTTCCGTATCTCTTAATTACAGCGCTGTCGGAAAGGTAATCAACGGCAGTCTTCTTTGCCTTATACATCTCTGCCCTGAACTGATTCTTCTCACTGTTTTTCCCCTGGCTGAAAACTGACATGCACGGAATGAGAAGCAGTAAAGCAATGCTGGCTGAAATTCTCATACAATCATTATTATTTACAAATCTAATATTTAAATTTAAACCCGATTGACCCTTATGCAATATGAAAAAACATTTTTTATTTCTTCTGCTGGCCTTCATGGTACCTGACCTGAATGCCGGCAATCCCTGGAAAGGGGAAAAATGCATTATAAAAACAGAGTTTATCTATCAGCAGGAGGATGTGCCGTTTCCATCGTGCCATGCCTCAACGATCATCCAGAACGGCAAGGGCCTGATGGCAGCATGGTTCGGGGGAACAGCTGAGAAAAATCCTGATGTGGGCATATGGGTAAGCCTTTTCAAGAATGACAAATGGTCCATACCTGTCGAAGCGGCGAATGGTATTCAATATAAAGGTAAAAGATACCCATGCTGGAACCCAGTGCTCTATAACACCGGTAAAAAGGTAATGCTGTTCTTTAAAGTCGGACCATCCCCTTCAGAGTGGTGGGGAGAGCTGATGACATCTGATGACAATGGAAGATCATGGACAAAGCCGTGCAGGCTGCCGGAAGATATTTACGGGCCTGTAAAAAACAAGCCTGTAAAACTTCAAAACGGGACACTTCTGTGTCCTTCGAGCACTGAGTTTGAAGGCTGGAGGCTGCATATGGAAATGACTGCCGATGATGGAGCCACATGGGAAAGGACAGTGGCCCTCAACAAGAAGGAAACCGGAACAGGATTGATCCAGCCATCAGTTCTTCTCCTGCCACAGGGTAAGCTTCAGCTGCTCTGCCGGAGCAGGAGCGGTTTCGTTATGACTGCATTCTCGAACGACAATGGTTACAACTGGACTGAAGCGGTTCCGACACATTTGCCAAATCCGAATTCCGGAATTGATGCAGTTACCCTGTCAGACGGAAGACATATCGTCGTATACAACCATATAAATAAAGGAAGGAACATGCTGAATGTAGCTGTCTCTGAAGACGGCATGGCCTGGAAAGCTGCTGCTTTGCTGGAGAACGATGAACGTTCCGCCGAATACTCCTATCCTGCTGTCATACAATCATCAGATGGCCTTGTGCATATCACTTATACCTGGAAAAGGAAACTGGTGAAGCACGTTGTCCTGGATCCTTCCAAAATTACTGCACATGATTTTGTAAACGGTGCCTGGCCCGGGGAATGAATCACCTGTTCACAAGGGGTAATATGACGAGGGTCAATGAAAGGCCTGTGAGTATCACCACAGCGCTCCAGCCTATTATGTTCTGATACGGCTTGTTTACATAATTGCCCATGATCTTCTTGTTATTGATCAGGATTATCATGCTGATCAGCACAACCGGCAGCAATATTCCGTTAATAACCTGCGACCATATGGAAATTTTGATGAGAGGTGCACCGGGGATGAGGATTATCAATGCTGAAAGTACAAGAATGAACGTGTAAAGCGTATAAAACTCTTTTGCTTCATGCCACTTCTTGTCTATTCCCGATTCAAATCCAAAAGCTTCAGAGATGTAAAAAGCCGTGGCAAGAGGCAGTATTGTTGCCGAAAACACTGAAGCCACGAAAAGTCCGAATGCGAAGACGTGCGAGGCAATGTTGCCGGCTAATGGCTCAAGCGCGAGGGCGGCATCCTTGGCTTCATTGATCTCGATCCCTTCAGGATAAAGTGTCGAACCGCATGCAACCATGATGAAGAAAGCAACCACGACTGTTATTATACAGCCTACGACTATATCGATAATGGTATACCTGTAATTCTTCATCTGAAGTCCCTTCTCGATAACTGACGATTGCATGTAGAACTGCATCCATGGAGCTATGGTAGTTCCCACGAGAGCAATGACCATCGCCAGGCTTTTTGTATTCATCTCCATCCTCGGACGGATTATGGACATACCTATATCACCCCAATCGGGCTTGCTCATCAGCGCAGAAATAACATAAGTCAGAAGCGAAACACTGAATAACAGGAAGATGCGTTCTGCAATCTGGTAAGTGCCTTTGACAACAAGGAACCAAACCATTGCAGCTGCTATGGGAACTGAAATATATTTGCTTACTCCGAAGATCTCCATGCTTCCTGCAACCCCGGCAAACTCTGTTGTCGTATTGCCTATATTTGATAGCAGAAGGCCTATAAAAATGAAAAAGGTGATCTTTATTCCCGCATTCTCGCGAATAAGATCAGATAACCCTTTCCCCGTGACGATCCCCATCCTGGCATTCATCTCCTGGATCACCAGAAGGACAACAAGAGAGGGTATCAGTGTCCAGATCAGGCCGTACCCGTATGAAGCTCCGGCTACAGAGTAGGTTGCAATCCCGCCTGCATCGTTATCGACGCTGCCGGTGATAATACCCGGGCCGAGTATTGCAAAGAAAATGAGTATCTGCCTTATAAATCCCGAATCTCTCAGCCTCATCCTTTTTCCATGTTAACCGCGTTTCCTTGTTCTTCTTTCATTTATGAGATCTTCGACTACATCATCGACCACGACCATTCCCTGCAACTGGTTGTCAGTGTCCACAACCGGAACTGCAAGCAGGTTATATTTTGAAATGATCCCGGCAATATCCTGGACCTTCTGATCATCGTAAAGAAATACAGGATCGGCCTTCATGATGTCACTCAAAGGTGTTTCAGGCTGGGCAACAACAAGATCCCTCAGGTCGAATGTCCCTATAAGCTCATCATTCTCCTCGGTGACAAAAAGCTTGTACAGCTCGGCAGGCTCGGGTTTTTTGGTGCGGAGCTCGCGTATGACTTCTTCCACGGTGATGCCCGGTTTGAAAGAAATGACGTCAGTTGTCATCAGGCTTCCCACGGAGTTATCGGGATACTCGAGAAGCTCACGGACTTCCTGCGAGCTCTCTATATCCATCTCGCGCAGAAGCTGTTCGGCCCTTTCATCCTCCAGCTCATCGATGATGTCTGCAGCCTCGTCGGCAGGCATTTTTTCAAGCACGTCGGCTGCCTTGTTTACAGGAAGATTTTCAATGTAATGCACCTGGACCTCAGGCTCGAGCTCTTCAAGAACGTCAGCTGCCTTTTCCTCATCGAGTGAAGTAAAAACGGACATGCCCGAGTTTTTTCCCATATCTTCGAGTATGTCGGCAAGATCCGAGGGGTGTATAGTATGAAGCTTGGCATAGCTCTTGGACAATTTAATCCGGGCATTTGAATGATCGATCGCCTGGACATCATCCCAGAGAATGTATTTCGAAGGAAGAATGATCCCGAAAAATGATAGCAACTGTTTAATGGGGGCAGAAATGCCAATTCTTCGCAATAATCCTTCAATGCCTATATCCACTGCTATTGCATAGGTCCCGGTCGGAAGTGTGGCAAGCCTGACATCATTTACCCTTACAAGCTTTCTTCCGTTTAGGTCTACAATCTGCTTGTCCAGGATATTCTCAACCAGCCATAGTCCGTTTTCCATATCTTCAGCGGGGAGTTCCTTGAGATCGATACAGGTAACATTCAGGTTCTCGAATGCTTTTGAGATCCTGACATCGCTGAATGAGTATATTTTAGATTCCTTATGTATCCTGAGTTTTATGCCTATTACCAGCTGGTGATTCGAATCAGACAGCCCGGAGGGTAAGGTGCTTACAAGCAGATCCCTTATAAGGCCGATTTTATCTCCATCAGCGCCAAATGCAACTTTACCTATAATTCCGCTTAAGTAAAAAGTCGTTAGTGATGTCATAGCCACCTCCTTCCTTGCCTGACTATCGGAAGCGGCCCATCTGCGACCGGCTGACTCCTAGATCAGGATTGTTATTAATATATCCGCCGGATCGTCATCCATTTCTGTTGATGATTTTGGTAACAGGTGGCAAAAGTAATCCTGTTCCTTTTTTTTTCCAAATAATATGCCAGCATTTTCTTACCAAAAAATGAACAATGAAAATGAAACTAAGCATGTCGGGAATTTTTATATATATTTGACCCCATCCAATCTAATCTATTGTGAAAATCCTTCAGAAGAAACTCAGAAGCTACGATGCTCCACAAAAAGCAATGCAAGCAGGAATTTACCCCTATTTCAGGGAGATAAGCTCCGATCAGGATACCGAAGTCCTGATAAACAACAAGAAAGTCCTGATGTTTGGTTCGAACAGTTACCTTGGTCTTACCAATCATCCCAAAGTCAAAGCAGCTGCAGTTGAAGCCATAAGGAAATATGGTACCGGATGCGCAGGTTCACGGTTTCTGAATGGCACACTCGATATTCATATAAAGCTTGAAGAAAAACTTGCCTCACTTGTCAACAAGGATGCAGCTCTCTGTTACAGCACAGGGTTCCAGGTAAACCTTGGTGTCGTGTCACTACTTGCCGGAAGGCACGATTACCTGCTCCTCGACGAGCTGGACCATGCATCTATCATCGAGGGAAGCAGGCTTTCGTTTTCCAAAGTGCTGAAGTTTGCACATAACGACATGGAATCTCTCGAGGGCAAGCTGAAAATATGCAACCCGGATAAGATCAAGCTCATCGTTGTCGATGGTATTTTCTCCATGGAAGGCGATATAATCAATCTTCCCGAAGTTGTCAGGCTGTCCGATAAGTACAAAGCATCCATCATGATTGACGATGCTCATTCACTTGGTGTTATCGGGATTAAAGGATCAGGCACCGCATCGCACTTCGGCCTCACAGACAAAGTTGACCTTATAATGGGCACTTTTTCAAAATCGTTTGCCGCTCTTGGCGGATTTATTGCGAGCGATAAGGAAGTAATTAACTACATCAAGCATAATTCCAGGACGCTCATTTTCAGCGCCAGCATGACGCCTGCCTCTGTTGCATCGGTGCTTGCAGCAATCGAAATCATGGAGAATGAACCTGAAAGGATACAGCACCTTTGGGATATTACCCGTTATGCTCTGAAATCCTTCAAAGAAGCAGGGTTTGACACCGGAAAATCGGAGACACCGATAATTCCTCTTTTCATCAGGGATGATGTCAAAGCGCTTCAGCTTACACAACTGCTCCTTGAGGAAGGCGTGTTCGTAAATCCTGTTGTTTCCCCCGCTGTTCCGAAAGAGGACTGCCTGATAAGATATTCCCTCATGGCAACCCATACAAAAGAACAAGTTGATATTTCTGTTGACAGGATTACAAAGACAGCCAAGGCGCTCGATATTTTATAAACTTTCCCCGGCTTTCCTTTGTGACCTTCGTGCAAACCTTAGAGTCCTTTGTGGTTAAACAAAAAACCATTAACCACAAAGGACACGAAGTACGATTCAAAGGACACTAAGAAAAAACAGGTACTCCATGGGCAATAAAGTCATATTGATCACAGGCATCTCCTCCGGGTTCGGAAAACAGACCGCCCGTCTTCTTGCGGGAAAGGGACATTCTGTTTATGGTACTATAAGGAAAGAGACAGAACACCTTGCTGGTGTGAATTATTTAACAATGGACCTCACGGACAGCATTTCAATTCACCAGGCGGTTAAGACTGTTATTGATAAAGAGGGCCGCATCGACGTTCTTGTCAATAATGCGGGAATGCATACCGGAGGACCGGCAGAAAATCTTCCGGATGATTACCTCCGGCTTCAGCTCGAAACCAACTTCACCGGGATGGCACGGATAACCCGTGCAGTCCTGCCAGGCATGAGAAAACAGGGCGGCGGGATGATCATCAACTTCAGTTCCATAGGAGGATTGATGGGACTTCCTTTCCAGGCTTATTATTCAGCTGCCAAATTTGCAACTGAAGGATTCAGCGAAGCCCTCAGGATGGAAGTAAAAAAATTCAATATCAAAGTCGTTCTTATCAATCCGGGCGATTTCAATACAAACAACACATCAAACAGAAGGGGATTCCTCGTACCTGCAACAGAAAATGATCCGTATGATTTTGCAAGAACACTTGCTGTTATAGAGAAAGAAGAACTGCATGGATCGAAACCTGAAGTACTTGCAGCAAAAATTACTGAAATTGTTGATCTGAGAAATCCCCGTAACCGGTATATAATATCTTCATTCGAGCAGAAGCTGGCAGTGTTTCTGCACTGGCTTCTCCCTGGAAAGCTGTTTGATAAAATTCTGATGGATTTTTACAAGGTTAAGTAGAATTCACCCCTGGCATTCCGCAGCTACGCAGCTCAGGTATTCTGGCAGGGTTCCTTCTAGTCTGCAAACATTCCGCCGCTACGCGGCTCAGGTTATACCCTTCTCCCTGTCACCGGCCATGCCTTATGCCCCATCCGCCTTCACTGAAGCTACGGCGGACTTTCTCCCATTCAATAAGCTTTATACTCCTCCTTCATCACATTCAGCGTTTTAGGTATCCACACCCTGTACCTCGAATCCTCTCCCCATGTGTTTCCTGCCGAAGCAAAATCGCAGAAATGGACCTGTTTCGGATTTCTGAAATCACCTTCGAGATCCGTGCCAAGCACCAGGGGAGCAGTAAAAGACATCCATACACCTGAAGGCTTTTCGGGTGATGGTTTGAGATCCACATACCCTTTTTCATCCCGGACGACCGCTGTCTCGTATAAAAAACCGTCATTGAACCTGGTATCCCTCGCCAGGACAACAGGCCCCCTCACAACAGCCTGGCTGCTCCCGAGAGTGATCAGCCGGCCCCTCATATCAGGCCTGATAATGATCCTGTCATTCCTGTTCCAGACACGCCTGATCTCCAGGTAGGTTCCCGGCTTCACGTCATTGACGGGATTGCCGTTCAGCGTTACCGAAGTATGCAGGCTCCATGATGGTATCCTCAGGGAGAGAGTGAATTCTTCAGCTTTGGCCGGATCGATTTTTATCTCGATGATGTCAGCTGCGGGATAGTCAGACTCCTGTGCCACAGTAACATTGTTTTTAGCGGTGAGAGGAATGACGGCATTTCCCCTGCCATACATGTTTATTACAATGCCATCATCCGATTTCATCGTGTTCACCAGCGGCAGCATCATGAACGCTCGCGGGCCGTTCGCATTGCAGCAGTTTATGTGCATGCCGCATTGCTCCTCCCCTGCGTGACGGACGCCGCCGAGCGGACTGTATTTTGCAATCTGTGTCCCGTCATCTTTAAGTGAAGCAAGCAGTGCATTGTATGCCGATTTTTCGATCTGGTCGGCATATGCAGGGTCGCCTGTAAGCCTCAGCAGGCTGAAGCACAGTTTCATCCAGGTCATCGTCACACAGGTTTCCATTGTATGGTATGTGGGCTCATCCTGGTATTTTGCACCCTTATAGAAACATTCAAAAGCGCTGCCCGACCCTGCCACATTGATCTCATCACTTATAATATTCCTCACTGCCTTTAAAACAGCATCCAGGTAATCCGTCTTTCCCGTGATACGGTACAACTCGAGCAATCCTTCGTAGCACGACATCATTTCATAAGCTTTCTGTCCGTTTTCATAAGACCACCAGCTTGACGGATGCGGGAATCTTTCGGAGACAGGTACGCCTGAAAGTCCTTTGCTGACAAGATGAGGCCCATTCTCTGTCTCCCACCGGTCAACGATATATTGTGCAAAATCAAGATATTTTTTATCAGCCGTTCTCCTGTATAAGTAAACTATGGGTTCAAGGATGGAGCTGCTGGGCATTCCACGGTAATTGCCCGTTTTGACGATATCAGCTTTGCCCGGCCCTACCTGGGTAAGCAGATGATCGGTCAGCCTCACTGCAGCTTTGAGTACTTCCTTATCTCCTGAAATGTCGTAATAAGCAAGAAGGCCCAGCAGCGTATATTTTCTTCCCCAGATATCCCATTGCTGCAATTGTGCATCAGGTGAATAATTTCCGATATAACCATCGGGGGTCTGCGTTGCAAGCAGTCCCGACACGGCATTCCTGATAATTGACAGAAGCTCAGGATCCTTATTGTAGTTGTAGGCTGCGATTGCCGACTGGATCCATTTTCCCCAGAATTCACTCTGCCATTGCCTTGTCTCGTTCCTGTGACGGAAAGGCTCGATAAGATGATCGACATCCTGGGCCTTGATCCTTTTCGCAATTACAAGATCTATTTTTTCACCCAGGTAACCGCTGATCCTGGTATCAGAAGCAAGCACCGGGGAAAGCTTGTCCTTTACCGTATTGAATGATGCAGGATCCTTCATGTTCTTTTGCGCTAATAATAAAACCGGGAACAAAAGACAGTATGTCAATGAGGTTAACTTCTTCATAAGAGAATTGTTTGTGAAATGTAAAAATAAAAAGAAATACTAATTTTGAAGCCTCATTAACAGACTATGACCGACCTTGAAAAATATTTTGACCGGTTTCGTCAGAATATTATTGGAATTGATACAGAGATCATTACGCCATACGGAAAAAAGAAGCTTGTCTATGCCGACTGGATAGCGAGCGGAAGGTTATACGGTCCTGTTGAAAAGAAGCTCTCCTTTGAAATCGGTCCCCTCATCGGAAACACACATTCTGAATCTTCGTCCACGGGCAAGGCTATGACAGATGCTTACCATGAAGCACAAAAAATCGTCAAACGTCATGTCAATGCCGGTGAGGATGATGTACTGCTGTTCACGGGTGCAGGCATGACAGCAGCGCTTGCAAAGCTGCAGAGACTTCTTGGGCTTAAGGTTCCTGAACAGGCAATAAACTATTGTGTTTTCACGAATGGGCAGTACAGCAAATGCCGTGATGTTCCAAATGAGAACAGGCCCGTTGTTTTTCTTACCCATACGGAACACCATTCAAATCATACATCCTGGTTTGAAACTCTTGCTGATGTCGTCCTCCTTGAACCTGCCTCAGATCTCACTGTCGATCCGGATGTCCTCAGGCGCGAGATAATAAAGTACAGCAAGAGGCCCCTGCTCATAGGCTCTTTTTCAGCCTGCTCAAATGTAACAGGATACAAACCTGAATATTATGAGCTTGCCAGGATAATGCACGAAAATGATGGCTATTGCTTCATCGATTTTGCAGCATCAGCTCCATATGTTGACATTGACATGCATCCTGCCGATAAGCTGGAGCAGCTCGATGCAATCTTCTTTTCACCGCATAAATTCCTGGGTGGTCCGGGCAGCGCGGGTGTGCTGGTCTTCAACAAAAAGCTGTACAGGAATGAAACGCCTGATGCACCCGGGGGAGGCACTGTAAAATGGACAAACAGGTGGGGTGGCTACAGTTACATAAGTGATATCGAGGTGAAGGAAGACGGAGGAACGCCTGGTTTCCTTCAGGCAATCAAAGCTGCCCTTGCCGTCAACCTGAAGGAAAGCATGAACACCGTCAAAATTCATCGCCGCGAGGAAGAGCTTACGGCTATAGCTTTCAGGAAGTTAAGATGCATCAAAGGATTGCATAACCTGGCAGACAACATCAAAGACAGGCTCGGAATTTTTTCATTTTACATCGACGGCATTCATCATAACCTTGTAACGAGGATACTGAACGACAGGTTCGGGATACAGGTACGCGGAGGCTGCTCATGCGCAGGAACATACGGCCACTTTCTTCTCAATGTGGATATTAATCTTTCCAAGGAAATTACCGACCGGATCGATTCCGGTGACCTTTCGATGAAACCGGGCTGGATAAGACTTTCACTTCATCCGACAATGACGAATGATGAACTGAATTTCATCATTGACGCCATAAGCCAGGTTGCGTTGAATGCAAAAGAATGGGAGAAAGATTATTCATACAATTGTCACACAAATGAATTCAACCATTTGTCATTTAACCAGAACTTTGATCATAAATGGTTTGTTCTGGAATAAAGGGTGAAATGAACGAGTTTGATTTAAAAGCAAGGGACTGGGATAATAATCCGATGCATACTGCCAGGTCAAAAGCAGTATCAGAATATATCTCGGAGCTTATTCCGCTGAATAAATCCATGAAAGCGATGGAATTCGGTGCAGGAACAGGCAGCACAAGCGTTTTCCTGTCCGGCAGGCTGGGGGAAATTCTCATGACTGATACCTCACAGGG
>DATGWQ010000061.1:0-7209 GCA_035299385.1 Bacteroidales bacterium
TCCGAACCTTCCTCCGCCTTAGCTTTCTTTGATCGCCATAGCTTTAGCGCAGAAGGCTTTTTCGCCGGCGCACAAAAATAGCAAATTTTATCTTTGGTTTGTTTGATGCCATTCATTATTAAACTTAATTTGCAAGCTTATATTCACCAATTAATGAAATATGAAAAACAATTGCCGAATCTTTTTCCTGCTTGTACTTATTACAGGATTTTTCACCGGCTGCACTGACAAAAAAACAGAGGTGGAAACAACCAATCCGTTCTTCGCAGCCTACAACACACCTTTTGATGTGCCGCCTTTCGAAAAAATAATGGCGAAACATTATATGCCTGCTTTCGAAAAAGGTATGGCTGAAGGACGTGAAGAACTTAAGAAAATACTCGAAAGCAAGGATACACCGACATTTGACAACACTGTGGTGCCGTTCAGTAACATGGGCGACCTGCTTACACGCGTTTCATATGTTTTCTTTGGCCTGTCATCCGCAAATACTAGCGATTCCCTGCAGAAAATTGAAATGGAAATTTCGCCGAAGCTATCCGGATACCGCGATGAAATAATGCTCAACCCTGACCTTTTTAAAAGGATCAAGTCAGTCTATGACAACCAGTCAGGCATGAACCTTAATGATGAGCAGAAATACCTTCTCGAGAACCTGTACAAAGGTTTCGTCCGAAATGGCGCGCTGCTTTCACCTGACAAGCAGGATACACTCAGGAAATTGAATCAGAAGATTTCCGTGCTCGGTGTCGACTTCAGCCAGAATGTTCTTGCTGAAACAAATAAATTCAGGCTTGTTATAGACAACAAAGACAACCTGGAAGGTTTGCCTGATGGCGTCATCCAGGGCGCCGCCGCAATGGGAAAGAGCACAGGAAACGAAGGCAAATGGGTTTTCACAACACAGAAGCCAAGCATGCTTCCTTTCCTTACCTATTCCGAAAACAGGAAAATGCGCAAATCACTTTACGACGCATACCTGCTCAGGGGAAACCACAACGACAGCCTCGACAATAAGGATAACCTGAAGCAGCTTGTCCAGCTACGCGCAAAAAGAGCTAAGCTCCTCGGTTATAAGACGCATGCTGATCTGAATCTTGAGAACAGGATGGCAAAAATACCTTCCAATGTGTTCGATCTCTGCAACCAGCTCTGGACACCTGCCTTAAGAGTTGCCGGAGAGGAGCTTAAAGCAATGCAGAAGATCGCTGACAGGGAAAAAGCCGGGATAAAGATCGAACCTTCAGACTGGTGGTATTACGCTGAGAAGCTCCGTAAGGAAAAATATGATCTCGACGACAATGAACTACGGCCTTATTTCAAGCTTGACAATGTGAGAGAAGGCGCATTTGACGTGGCAAACAAGCTTTATGGAATTACGTTCACTCCGATCGAAAATATTCCTCTTCCTCATCCCGATGCAAAAGCGTTTGAAGTCAAGGAAGCTGACGGAAAACACCTGGCTATTCTTTACATGGACTTTTTCACACGCGAAAGCAAGCGTCAGGGTGCATGGTGCGGCGGATACCGCGATCACAGGTGGCTCGACGGGAAGGAAATAGCTCCTGTTGTTACTGTGGTCTGCAACTTCAATAATCCCACAAGTGATACACCATCACTCCTCAGCCTTGATGATGTGACAACTCTTTTCCATGAGTTTGGCCATGCTCTGCAGGGAATGTTTTCGGCGAACACATACAACATGGCCTATACTGCCCAGGATATCGTCGAGCTTCCCTCACAGATTATGGAGCACTGGGCTGTTGAGCCTGAGGTTTTGAAGACTTATGCAAAACAGTATCAGACCGGCGAGGCGATCACGGATGCACTTGTCAAAAAGATTACCAACAGCAAGTACTTCAATACCGGATTCGACAATGTCGAGCTCCTTGCTGCAACCATGCTGGATATGGCCTATTACACTCAGGAGGATCCGGTCAATATAGATGTTGCCCAGTTTGAAAAGGACTACCTGAATAAGATAGGACTGATAAAAGAGATCGAGCCTCGCTACAGGAGCACTTATTTCCTCCATATTATCGATGGATATGATGCTGGTTACTATGTATATACCTGGGCAGCAGTACTCGATAACGATGCATTTGAAGCATTCAGGGAAAAAGGAATATTCGACAGGGCAACTGCTGATTCTTTCCGTAAAAATGTGCTTGCACCAATGGGAATTGTCGATGCAAAACAGAGCTATATCAATTTCCGTGGCAGGGATGCTGTAATCGAACCATTGCTGAAGAACAGAGGTCTGAATTGAAATTGTAAGACTTGTAACAAAAAGCAGCGACGCGCAATTAGTGCGTCTCTGCTTTTTTTAATTTTGCAGAATGAATCTAATCAGTCTTTGCGGGCTCACTCTTGAAGAGATCTTCAGCATCATAAATCATGAAGGTTTTACGAAAGATCATGCTCTCAAAATCTGCAATGGCATTTACAAAAAGAGAATTCAATCGACTGACAGCATTCCGGGTATTCCCCGTAAGCTGAAGGAAGCTCTCAGCCAGAAAACCGTTTCAGGTATTTTCATGCCTCTTAAAGCAGAGGAATCATCCGACGGAACTGTCAAATACCTCTTTTCTGCCGCAGACGGCCGTAAATTTGAAACTATATATATCCCTGACAAGGGCAGGCATACAGTGTGTGTCTCAAGCCAGTCAGGCTGCCGTATGGGATGTCCGTTCTGTGTAACCGGCAGGTATGGTTTCCATGGAAACCTGTCTGCCGCGGAAATAGTGAACCAGGTCCTGGCCATACGAGAAAGCGCCACTATCAACCGTGTCGTATTCATGGGAATGGGGGAGCCGATGGACAACCTGGAAAATGTTCTAAAAGCCTGTGATATATTATGTGCGGAATGGGGCAAAGCTGTGGGAGTGAAGAATATCACTGTTTCTTCAGTGGGTGTTACACCGGCAATAAAAAAATTTCTACAGTTTTCCGAATGCAATCTTGCAGTGAGCCTTTTTTCACCTTTCCCGCAGGAAAGAATAAGAGTTGTACCGGCTGAGAACAAGTACCCCGTCCATGAGATCATTGAGATGATGAAAGATTTTCCCGTCAGAAAAAAACGGAGGCTGACCCTTTCCTATGTTATGATGAAAGATGTGAACGACAGTATGGGGCACCTCCGGGAATTGAAAAGATTATTGCATGGTTCAGGAGTGAGAATAAATCTTTTGCCATATCACACGGGAGCAGATGATGCATACTCTTCTTCACCGTACGAAAGGATGCAGATTTTCATGCATGAGCTGGCTTCGTCGGGAATCCAGGCGTCCGTAAGGAAATCCAGGGGAGCTGATATCTCTGCGGCATGCGGTCTTCTTGCGTCGGGATTAAGCTGATCAGCGATTGTCAGGTTTCTCTTCAGCCGGGTTCAGGAGCTGGAACATATATTCGTCAAGGAAGCCGCCGGTCGTTTTCACCCAGTCTTTTTTAATGCCGATGCGTTTAAATCCCATTTTCCCGAATAGTTCCATGCTTCCGCAATTATCTTCAAGGATGTTGCAATAAAGCTGATGAAGGTGAAGCGTCTCAAAGCAATAATCAATAAGGCATTGCAGCGCCATTGAAGCATATCCCTTGCGCCTCTGTTCCTCTTCTGCAATCAGTATTCCCACTCCGGCCCTGCTGTGAAAAGCATCAAAGTCAAAGATATCGATGGTGCCTATTGTGTTCTGGTCGGATGCAAGGTCGATCATGAATCTGGCCTGCCCGGTTTCAAAAACCGTTTTGTGCGAATTTTCAATGTATCGCTTCAGCGTGAACCTGGAAAATGGTGTTGTCGTGTTGCTGATGGTCCAGTATGCGCTGTTATTCTCCCATTTATAAAGAAGCTCCAGATCCTCCGGCTCCGGGGCTCTGAGAACAACGTCCTGGAAGTTCATCACGGTCGGGGATTGGTGGTTTGCTGCTGGGTGACCTTTTTGACAAAAATATCCATTGGATAACCCTTGCTGATAAGGTCGAGCCTCAATTTATACGCATCTTCCCGTGTCGGGAATTCCCCGGTTGTATACCGGTAGAATTTATCATTTTCATTATAGATGATCTTCAGATCGTCTATATGCTTGAAATAGCTGACATTGACAGGATTATACAGAGCGATCACCTGTACGGTGTAGTAAAGAATATCCTCATTGTCTGTTTCTGTAACGTCTCTTACATTCCTGTCCCTTACAAGCATCGATGTGTCGACTTCGGATATTACCGGGATATCTGAAAGATTAATCTTTTCATAAACGATTCGTGGCTCCGGTCTTGCAGCGGATGAATCTCTCAGCAGGGTTATATCTATAAAGACCTCCGCAAGAGGGAAATCTGCATTGACAGCTGTATCCAGCTCACTGCTGAAATAACCGGCTCCGGTATATTTCAGTTTATACTTACCGGGCTTTATCCTGAAATCATACTTGCCGGAATATGGTTCCGGTGATTCTTTCCCGAGTGTGTCGCCTGTTTCGGCATCGGTCAGGCATACAAGGAAATTCTCATCATAGATCAGGGTTGTATCCGATAATGTCACTGTGCCTTTCAGCTCAAATGCAATATCCCCGAAACCGATGTAAAATATATCCTTTTTCTTATAATCGGTCGTTAAGGAATAGAATCCATTCTCGCCGTTGTTCAGAGGCTGGAAAAACCTGTCATCGTCCGTCGTGTTGAGCGGGTATCCCAGGTTCGCGGGTGCCGACCAGGAAGAGTCCTTCAGGGCCGAGACATAATTGTCGTAACCGCCCATCGACTGGTGGCCCTCTGAGCAGAAAAAAAGCAATGAATCGTTCGAGGAAATGAATGGTGTATCCTCATTGTATTCTGTATTTACGGCAGGGCCAACATTTTTTGCAGGTCCCCAATCCCCGGTATTATCTTTTTCGGAGACATAAATATCGAGTCCGCCTGAGCCGCCTTCACGATTGCTTGTAAAATAAAGCTTTTTGCCGTCTGACGATACAGTAGCATGGGACTCATAAAACTTTGTGTTTATGTTTTTATTGAGTTTGACTATCGGCTTCCAGGAATCATTAGCATATTTTGAGGAATAAATTGCGCCGTCGTAATCATCCGTCTTATAGATGAACAGCTCTGTCCCGTCTCTGTTCAGCGAGCAGGATGAACAGTCCTCTCCGGCATTCAGATCCGCGGTTATCTCTACAGGCGTCCGCCACACTCCCCTGATCTTTTTAGAGAACCAAATGGCATTAACCATACCTCTTCTTTCAGTGAAGACCATGGTGTTGCCGTCAAAGCTTACAGCAGGGTTTTCATTGACTGACCCCTGGGAGAAGTCCTGTCCAGGCAGTTTTTTAGTGAAATAATTCGGACTTTGCCTAAGGGAAATAGCATTGTTGCAGGCCTGTATCTGCTGTTCGGCAAAACCGAGGTTCTGCATTCCGCCTTTGCTCTTTGTATCGCCTGCGAGCCGGGTGAAGGTCTGGAATGTGTTCATTCCTTTTTCCAGTTCATTGTTTATCATATAAGCTTTTGCCAGGTAAAAATATGAATCAAGCGGAGCTCTCTTTTCCGTGAACTTAGTCTCCTTTGAATCGTAGCTGGCATTTCTGACTGCAGCTTCAAGATAGGGAACGGATTTTTCCTTTTCCCCCGGGATATTGAGGTAGCATACGCCGATCTTGTATTGCAGGTTACGGTTTGAAGTAGTGTCGAGAAGGATGTAAAGCTGGTTTGCCAGCTCATACTCACCATAAAGATAATATGCTTCAGCCTGTGAGAAAATTTTCTTGAGCTCGGATGCAGACTGGCCTATGGCAACAGAGGGAGCAATCACCATTGCCAATACCTGCAATTGGCGGAGGATTGTCTTTGTTCGTAGTTTTGCCATCAGAAGCTGAATAAAGTTAAATATTGAAATTTTATTTCAGGTTGATCCTGTATATATCCTCTTTTCCGAATCCGCCGGCTTCCCTCAGAACTGAAAAATAGCCTGAACTCCCGTTTCCTGCGGGATTGAAAAAATAATTATCATCCGGCGTGTTCAAAGGATAACCAAGGTTCACCGGCTTTCCCCACAGCCTGTTGGTTTGAAGGTCAGACCTGAATATATCGTAGCCACCGATGTTTTCATGACCTTGCGAACAGAAGAACATTGTCTTTCCCCCATTTATCAGGAAAGGCCTGTCCTCATTGTAAGGGGTGTTTATCTCTGGCCCCAGGTTTACGGCAGGCCCCCATTCGCCGTTTACTTTTTCGGATATGTAAAGGTCAAGACCGCCGAATCCTCCCGGCCTGTCGGAAGAAAATATTATACGTGAACCATCCTCGGAAAGTGAAGCCTGTGCTTCCCAGTGCTTTGTATTGATATTCTTGTTCAGCTTAGCTGTTTTTGACCACGCCGTGCCGTTGAATGTGCTGGAGTAAATATCGCTGTTGAAATCGTCATTTTTTGAAAGGAGGAGTACTTTCCCGTCGGATGAAAGGGAAGAAATGTAAAAATCACCGTCTGACTGCAGCTCGGGAGTAATATTGACAGGGGCAGACCATTTGTTGTTAACCATTCTCGAGAACATCACGGCATCGTAAAACTTCAGCGAAGTCATGAACGCAAACGACTTCCCGTCAGCAGAAACTACAGGATCAAAATTGGAGTTTTCATCATTGAATATCTCTCCGGCATTCTCCTCGGTAAATTGAACCGGCCTTGCTATGATGTCCTTTGCCTTTTCGCAGACAGCGATCTCATGTTTTATGAAATCCTGGTTTTCCCTGTCGTCAGGAAGCAGCGTGCCGGCATATTTCTGGTAAGTATCCCTGGCCTTGTCGAACATGTAATTTATGCGGTAAGCTTTGGCCAGGTCATAAAGAGCTTCGTATGATGCCGAACTCTGGCTTATGGTTCCTTCCTTGTGCTTTGCCGACATGTTCCTGGTTGCAGCCTCGAGATATCCGACAGCGAGATTTTTCCTGCCGTTTATATTCAGGTAACATATACCGATGCTGTGTGCAAGGTTCGCGTTATCGGGAAGCTTTTCATACAATTGGAGATAGAGATTCAGGGCATCCGGATAATCCTCATTCATAAGGAAATATTCAGCTTCAAGAAATTTTTCCTGCAGATCTTTGTTCTCCTGTGAATATCCGGGGATTATGCCTAGTAATGTAACTATCAGACAGACAATAACTTTGCTCATAGGCGCAGTTTTAGATAAAACAAATTTAAAAAAATAATGGTAAAAGTGA
>DATGWQ010000062.1:0-30091 GCA_035299385.1 Bacteroidales bacterium
ATGTCAGCGGCGGAGAGACTTTGAGAGTGAATTCGCCATCGATGTTTGTAACAATGGCTACGTTGGATTCTTTCAGGGCTACTGTTGCAAAAACAAGGGGAGTGCCAGTCTGGTTGTCGACAACTTTACCTCTTATGGTAACGTAGTCCTGCTGGAAATTCCTGTCCTTTCTTGTTGCAGCCCCTGCAGCTGCGACACCGGCTGTCATATACAGAAGGAGAAGCAGTGCGATTCCTGGGATTGTTCCTGATTTCTTCATGGTATTGATTATTAATTTTTAAACTAATCCGATTTACAGTACTGTGATTGTGTTTACATCTCTAAGACCAGAATGGGGGAGGGAGACCCTATGCATTATTAAAAATTCTAATGTGGGGACATTTCCCTACGCAAATTCTCTGTGTTTCTCGGTGTTTCTTTGTGCTCTCTGTTTAACTTTGGCTTTTAAATTTTCCAAGTGTTTAAAATATCATGTTATATAAATACTCTTCAGTCGGGATACTCTTTCCTGGTAAGCTCAGCTTTAAAGAAGCCTGTCATCTGCGGTTTGCCGCCGGCAATCGGAATTGAGCTCACGAATCACTGCAATCTTCATTGTCCTGAATGCCCTTCAGGAAACAGTATGATGACACGCAAGAAGGGATTCATGGACAGGGATTTATTCAGGAAAATTATTGAAGAGCTCAGACCATACCTGTACAGCGCGAACCTCTATTTCCAGGGCGAGCCGATGCTCCACCCGGAGTTCTTTTCAATCATCGCGTTTGCAGGAGGAATAAAAACCACGATTGCAACCAACGGGCATTTTCTAAATGCTGAGAACTGTGATATACTCGCAGGATCCCGTTTGAGCAGGCTCATAATCTCGCTCGATGGCATTGATCAGCAGACCTACAGCACCTACAGGGTGAATGGTGATTTCAGAAAAGTGAAGGAAGGGATCATAACACTTTCAAATGCAGTGAAAAAGCATGACTCGTCACTTAAGATTATCATACAGGTTCTTGTGAACAGGTTTAATGAAGAACAGATTCCGGAGCTCAGGAAGTTCGCTGGAGAGAATGATGCAAAATTTGTCCTTAAATCTATGCAGATCTACCATGAAAAAAATCAATGGCTGCCGGCTTCGGAATCATTCAGGCGTTATGAGTTAAAGGATGGAAGCTACAGTAACAAAGGTAAAATGCCTGAAATGTGCCCAAGGCTCTGGTTTAACCCGGTCATTACCTGGGACGGCAAAGTTGTGCCCTGCTGCTTTGATAAAGATGCACAATATATTATGGGAGACCTGAATACGGAATCGTTCAGCAGTATCTGGAACGGGGAGAGGTATCACGAATTCAGGACTAAGCTTCTTAAAAGCCGCAAACAGATTGATATTTGCAGAAATTGCACCTCCGGATTAACAGGAGTGAATGTTTGATTTTTTTCCCAGGGGTGAGTTATACGACCATAACCTCTTTTTCCTTGAGGGCCATTACCTTATCGACTTTTGCCGTGTAATCATGCACGAGCTCCTGTACAGTTTCCACTGCATCCTTCTCGGTATCTTCAGGAAGTCCTTCCTTGAGCAGGTTTTTAAGTTCATCATTGGCCCATTTGCGGGAGTTGCGTATGCTGATCTTGGCGGTTTCGCCTTCGTTGCGGACCTGTTTCACAAGCTGGTGCCTTCTTTCTTCCGTGAGAGGCGGAATGTTGATCCTTATCAGTTCACCGTTATTGACGGGAGTAAGGCCTATATTGGCTGCCATAATCGCTTTCTCAATAGTGCCAAGCATAGTTTTTTCCCAGGGCTGGATAACTATCGTTTTCGGATCAGGAGTATTGATGTTGGACACCTGGTTCAGAGGTGAATTCACACCGTAATAATCGACAGTTATTCCATCGAGGAGAGCAGGATTGGAGCGTCCTGCCCTGAGTCTTGCCAGTTCATGTTCGAGGTGCTCGACAGCTTTGTCCATCCTGTCTTTTGCCTCTTCTATGATCAGTTCAACTTCTTCGTTCATATCCTGGATTTTATGCTTGTTTAAACAAATATAATAAAAAAAGAGCGATAATTCAATAATTCACGAATTAGTGACAAGGGTTCCGGCTTTACCCGAGCTGACCACTTTTTCAAGATTTCCCGCTTCATTCATATTGAAAACAATAATCGGCATGTTGTTTTCGCGGCACATGGTGAAGGCTGTGAGGTCCATTACCTTCAGCCTCCTGTCTATAACTTCCTCGAAGCTGACCCTGTCGAACCTTTTTGCATTTCTTACCTTTTCCGGATCGGCATCATATACCCCGTCGACCCGGGTTCCCTTCAGAAGCACATCTGCACCGATCTCCACAGCCCTGAGTGCGGCGGCAGTATCGGTAGTAAAGAAAGGGTTCCCGGTTCCGCCCGCAAGGAGACATACATACCCGTTCTTCATTGATTCCAACGCTTTGTCCCGGTGATAAAGCTCCCCGACTGGTTCCATTCTGATTGAGGTGAAAACTTTTGCCCTTCCTCCCGACCTTATGATTGCACTCTCGATCGCAAGACTGTTTATCACAGTGGCGAGCATACCCATCTGGTCGCCTTTGAGCCTGTCATATCCGGCTCCTGTTCCGCTGAGCCCCCTGAAAATATTTCCCCCGCCCACAACTATGGAGATCTCACAGCCTTTCGCGGCGACATCCGTCACCTGGCGTGCATATTCCATGAGAACCTTATCATCAATGCCGTGATTGTCAGTGCCGGCGAGTGATTCGCCACTGAGCTTCAGTAGGATACGGGAGTAAAGCATGTAAAGAAATTTTAAGGAAAGTTAACAAAAAATTGGCCACTAAGGCACAAAGGCGCGAAGGTTCACAAAAAAGGTTAGTCGTGCGACAACAAAAAAATGGCCCTGCCTGAGCAGAGCCAAATGATATTAAATTATGAACTTACGTATCTATTAAAGATTAAGCGAATATCTTTTGAAGGCTGTTACTGTAAGATCCTTTGCAACAGACTGAAGATACTGTTTGATCGTCATCTTGTTGTCCTTTACATAATCCTGGTTCAGGAGTGTGCTTTCCTTGTAGAATTTTGTGAGTTTCCCCTGTGCGATCTTGTCGAGCATATCTTCAGGTTTGCCGTCTCTTTTTGCCTGTTCGCGACCGATCTCAAGCTCCTGGCTGATTACATTCTGAGGCACATCATCCTTGTCGATGGCAACAGGATTCATGGCAGCTATCTGCATAGCCACATCCTTGTACACCTGGATGTCAATGCCGGCTTTGTTAAAGCCAACAAGGGTAGCAAGCTTGTTACCCGGGTGAATGTATGCCTGGACGTGTTCTGCTTCAACCTTGTCAAAGTACGAGAGATCGAGCTTCTCACCTATGATTCCGATGTACTCAACTACCTTGTCGCCGATCTTGCCACCTTCGAGGGTAAGAGATTTCAGCTCATCAAGGCTGGCAGGATTCTTTTCAACTGCTATATCGAGTATCTTGTTTGCGAGGGCCATGAAATCTGCATTCTTTGCAACGAAATCGGTTTCGCTGTTCAGTACTATCATAGCGCCAAGCTTTCCTGTCTTATTTACTTTTGCCAGCACGACGCCTTCCGTAGCTTCCCTGTCTGAGCGTTTGTTGGCAACAGCCTGTCCTTTCTTGCGGATTATCTCGATAGCCTTGTCGAAATTGCCATCAGCTTCTTCGAGAGCTTTTTTGCAATCCATCATACCTGCAAGGGTAACCCTTCTCAGTTTTGCAACATCGGCAGAACTTATATTAGCCATAATTACTTTAATGTTTTAGATTATACTTTTTTTCAGATTTCTTCCTCTTCGGCTGTTTCGTCTGCAGCCTCTTCGGGTTCTGCTGTTTCCTCTTCAGCTTCTGTCTCCTCTTCCTCTTCAATCCTGCCTTCTATGAGTGCAGCGGAGAGTTCTTTTGTATCGAAATCTTTCTTAGTGGTTTTCTTGTCCTTCTGAGCAGGTTCCTTATCCTTTTCAAGTTTTCTCTCGCTGAGACCTTCGTCTATTGCCTGGCAAAGCAAGCCAATGATGAGTGAAATTGATTTTGAAGCATCATCATTTGCAGGTATCGGGTAATCTATTTCTGTAGGATCGGAGTTGGTATCTACCATTGCAAACACCGGTATGCCTAGCCTTTTAGCTTCCCTGACAGCGATATGCTCTTTTGAAACGTCAACTATGAAAAGAGCGGAAGGAAGCCTTGTGAGGTCGACAATGCTGCCGAGTGTTTTCTCAAGCTTGGCCCTCTGCCTCGTGATCTGCAGCCTTTCACGTTTCGAAAGGTTCAGGAATGTTCCGTCTGTTGCCATCTTGTCAATCGAAGACATTTTCTTGACGGCTTTACGGATAGTCGGGAAGTTGGTGAGCATACCGCCCGGCCAGCGTTCAACAACATAAGGCATGTTGACTGCCTTTACTTTTTCAGCAACTATTTCTTTTGCCTGTTTTTTTGTAGCAACGAAAAGAACCTTCTTGCCTGACCTGGCAATATTCTTTATTGCATTCGCAGCTTCATCAATTTTCTGAGCTGTCTTTTCAAGATCGATGATGTGGATACCGTTACGCTCCATGAAGATATAGGGAGCCATTGCGGGATTCCATTTTCTTTTGAGATGCCCGAAGTGAACACCGGCATCAAGTAATTCTTTAAAATTTGTCCTTGGCATTTTATTGTTTTTAAGTTTACATTCTTTACTGTCAATTGCAGAGTAGTCCCGTAAACGGAAGTCTTTGCAATTTAGATACTAAACCTGCATCTATACGGAGTAACAAACTATCGTTTGCTGAACTGGAATCTTCTGCGGGCTTTTGGCTGGCCTGGTTTCTTCCTTTCAACCTCGCGGGGATCGCGGGTTACAAAACCATTTGCCTTGAGCACTGACTTATTCTCTGCGTCAACCTGTATAAGCGCCCTGGTGATACCCAGGCGAAGTGCTTCTGCCTGTCCTTTTACACCACCGCCGTCAAGATTTACATTTATATCGTACTTGTCTGTGGCATTAAGTGTTACAAGAGGCTGTGTTACAACATACTGAAGCGTTTCAGCTCCGAAGTACTCCTTGTAATCCCTGCCATTAACAGTTATTTTACCTTTTCCGTCACTTAAATATACCCGTGCAACTGCTGCTTTTCTTCTACCAAGAGCATTGACTGATTCCATATTCTCTTATTATGTATTAAAGTTCAATTTTTTTCGGTTTCTGTGCTTCGTGCGGATGCTCGGCACCTGCATACACATGAAGGTTCCTGTAAAGAGCGCTTCCGAGCCTGTTGCCGGGGAGCATGCCTTTTACAGCTTTTTCAACAAGTGCAATCGGGTTCTTCTTCATCAGCTGCTCGGCAGTGGCAAACCTCTGACCACCAGGATAACCGGTATGACGGGTATAAACCTTGTCTGACATTTTCTTGCCGGTGAGCTGCACTTTCTCTGCATTCACAATTATCACATTGTCACCGCAATCGACATGAGGTGTAAAGTTTGTCTTGTGCTTTCCTCTCAGCATCGATGCGGCAAGAGTTGCCAGCCTGCCGAGTACCTGCCCTTCAGCATCAATAATAACCCACTCCTTGTTAACAGTAGCCTTATTTGCTGAAACTGTCTTATAGCTTAAGGTGTTCACTTGTTATTGTTTTTTAATTGATATACTTGTCTTTACTTGATCAAAACCCATATTTTAGGGTTTGCAAAAATACAACATATTTCATAAAAAAAAAGAAAACTCGTGGATTTTCTTTCCCTGAAATGAAATGCGGCGCAAAAATATCAATTTCCTGAAGACATGTTAAGAAGAGCAGCAGTATTGATCTTTAAAATCTTTTGCGTCCTTTGCGTCTTCTGATTTGCGTTATTTGTGTTTTGTTTTTTTCTTTTTAACCACGAAGGACACAAAGGTATTCACGAAGGGCACAAAGGAACACTATTGTTACAAATACATTTGCGTCCTTTGCGTCTTTAAATTTGCGTCCTCTGCGTTTTATTCTTCTGGTTCTTGAATTCTTCTTTTGTCTTTATACTTTTGTCTTTTATCTTAAATTGTTTTGAATGGAATCTGAAGACCGGGCTTTTCTCGCAAAGGCCGTGAATAATGCTCTCGATGGGATGGAACAAGGTGGAGGACCATTCGGTGCAGTAATAGTGATGGATGGTGAAATAATTTCTGAAGCCTATAACAGGGTTGTAAACGATCATGACCCGACCGCCCATGCAGAAGTGCTCGCAATCAGGGCAGCTGCTGCAAAACTGGGGACACACGATCTTGGCAGATGCACTCTCTATACTTCCTGCGAACCATGTCCCATGTGCCTCGGGGCAATATACTGGTCGGGGATAAAGAAAGTCGTCTATGCCTGCGACAGGCACGATGCATCAGGCGCAGGATTCAGCGACAGCCTTATTTATGATGAGCTTGCGCTCGAACCCGCTTTCCGGAAAATCTCATTCATTAAATATGAGGATGATGCAGGCTGCGATGTTTTTAAGAAATGGGATTCCCTTGAGAATAAAATCCCTTACTGATGCTGTTCAATCCAGGAGAAAGGCTTTCCCGCGAATTCTACACCCGCGATGTGCTTGAGGTCGCCCCGGAGCTCATCGGCAAAAATCTTGTTTTACGAAAAGATGAAAGTGTTGGCAGGTATGCCATAACTGAAACTGAAGCATACCGGGGCGAAGAGGACAGGGCATGTCATGCATGGCGCGGAAAGACTTCAAGAACCCAGGTCATGTATCTTCATGGCGGGCTCGTTTACATGTATTTTATATATGGTATGTACTGGATGATGAATATCGTCACCGAAAAGGAAAACATACCACAGGCTGTCCTCATAAGGGGCATCCAAGGTTATAACGGACCCGGGAAGATCACCCGCGCACTGGGCATCGACAGGTCATTCTATGGTGAAGACCTCACTGTTTCAGAGCTGATCTGGATCGAAGAAAGCGGTATTAACCCGCAATTTAAGACAAGCCCAAGGATCGGAGTCGATTATGCAGGGGAATGGAAGGACAAACCATGGAGGTTCTTTGTGTGATTGCCCCTGCCGACCTCCCCAAATGGGGAAGGGTAAACTGAAATTAATTGACATACAAGATTTTACCTCTTTTGCATCTCACATCAGGTAAAAAAATTTTTGAGATTAAAAAAAATTCGACAAGTATCGGAATCAAAGTCCCCCCATTTGGGGGGATTTAGAGGGGCATTCGATTTGTGTCATTCCGGGAATTTGGCTTATACAGCCTGAACAACTTCTCAAAATTCAGGTGCAAAGTCGCAGCGTGATCCAGCCTTTTGTCAGGAATGTCATAAAAAGTCTCAATCCCGAAATACAGCTCAAGGCTGCCGTGAGGCAAAACACTGATCCGTGCTTCACCAGTCAAAAGTTTCCTTTCATGTATGGAATAATCCGAATCGAACACGTAAACGCTTGCGTAAAGCGGATTCCCATTGGGAGCATAAAAATCATTGGCATGCCAGTAACCAGCCGTAATATTCAGGATCTTGTAATTATAAAAAGCCCTCCACCAGTCCGCGTGTCCTTCCTTTATTATATACGTTTCTCTTCCGGGGATCACCTTGTTGTAAAACCTTGTGTATTCCAACCCGGCGCTGCCAAATCTACGGCCGGCAAAGTCGAAATTTGCCCTCAATCCGCCGGCAAAGTTGAAGAATGTCGTCACATGTTCATTGTAATCGCTGATCTGACCACCGAAATGTTTAAATTGAATTTGTACCGGAATTTCAAAATTCAGGAATTCGGCAAGTGGCTGTGTAACATACCTTAATGATTCACCAAAATTAAAGATCTCCCTTTCATTGTCTCCCCTGAAAATGAAATTTTCCCAGCTGATCCACGCATCATTGAAAAAATGATCGCTTGTAGTCTGTATCTGCAGGCCATCTTCGGCATAATCGGTATAATGCCTTTCCCGGTTGAAATGCGGATCGTACATTTTATGCCTGTCACTCCCGGATAATGATCCCAGGGTGAGTTCTGTATTTTTTGAGAGCCGGACTGAAGTTGAAAACACGGGCCTCGCCTGGCTGAACCGATCCGTACCCCAGTATTTCAGAAAATGCCCCCCAGCCCTGAGTGTTATTTTTGATGAGACATTATAAACCAGTTCGGGACGGAAGAAGAAACCGGTCAGGGTGTATCCTTCGATCCACATTGATTTGTCTACGTACCAGGGTAATTCCGATCCTAGCAGGAAATCTGAAGCTTTTATGGGGTTGAAGTATTCATTGTTCCTGAAGAAATTCATTGATTTTATATTCAGCGACAGCCTGTTGTCGAGAGTGTCCGGCTCACTGCTGTCCCGGGCTGATGCAAGGGAAACAGTGAAGAAAAAAGATAGAAAAGCAATTACCGGAAATCTCATTGTCAGGTCGTTTAAGACAAAAGTAGCTTTTTTCTTTCAGTTAAAAAGATGTTAAATAGAATTGCGGGCAGAGGTTCAAATGATTTATTTTTCCGTTATTTGTGATCTAATAATTCAAACAAAATCAGTCTTATGGACAATATCCCGGGCAATTACCGCCGTATCAACAACATTACGGGATGGCTGATGTTTGTCGTTGCATCAGCGGTTTACCTTCTCACAGTAGAGCCTACCATCAGTTTCTGGGATTGCGGTGAATTCATCCTTTCCGCATTCAGGTTACAGGTGGGCCATCCGCCGGGAGCGCCTTTGTTCCTCATGATGGGCAGGATCGCAACACTCCTGGCAGGCGGTGATGGCACGAAAGCTTCCTTGATGATGAACTCCCTGTCAGCCATCTGCAGCGGCTTCGCGATAATGTTCCTCTACTGGACAATCACCCGTCTTGTTAGCAAGATCTACAGCAAGGGCGGTGAACTGCAGCAGGATCACACTTTCGCAATAATCGGCAGCGGCGTTATCGGTGCACTCGTTTACACCTTCAGTGATACCTTCTGGTTTTCCGCCGTCGAGGGTGAGCTTTATGCACTGTCCTCACTAATTATCGCAGTTGTTTTCTGGGCAATGCTCAAATGGGAGGAAGAAGCTGACGATCCCCGTTCCGGAAGATGGATAATCCTTATGGCATACATAATGGGCCTCGGCCTGGGAATCCATCGTCTGAATCTGCTGATCATCCCTGTTTTTGTCCTGGTTTATTATTTTAAAAAGTATGAGCTGACCACGGCCGGAATCATCAAGGCGCTGATCATTGCCGTTTTGCTTCTTTATGCTATGGTCTTCGTCATTATCCCGGGGGTTCCTGAAGTTGCAGGATGGTTTGAGCTGCTGTTCGTGAATGTATTCGGGCTTCCGTACAACAGCGGGGTCCTCTTTTATGTGGTCTTGGTCTTTGCAGGGCTGGCATTCGGCATCAAATACTCTCTCGATCGCGGGAAGGTGATCCTGAATTATGGGCTTACGATCCTTCTTATGATAATGATAGGTTATTCATCCTATGCCATGATCATGATCAGGTCCTCGGCACGCCCCCCGATGAATCAGAACAATCCTTCCGACATATTTTCGCTCTCATATTATATCAACATGAAGCAGTACGGGAGCTCGCCGAAGATCTATGGCAATTACTATAATGCCCCCGTGGTCGATTCAAAACAGTCGATAGCAGGCTATAACAAGATAAACGGGAAGTATAAACCTTATTATCATCCGGCTTACAAGTACGACAAGGATTTCGAGACCATCTTCCCCCGCATGTACGACTCAGAGCCCGATCATGTGGAAGCTTACAAATACTGGGGAAAGATCAAGGGCCGCCCGTCTTCCGGAGGTTCAGGAAAAGAGCAGGTCGTTATACCCACATTCGGTGAAAACCTGAGGTATTTCTTCAGGTACCAGGTGGGCTTCATGTACCTCAGATATTTCATGTGGAACTTCGCCGGCCGGCAGAATGATGTGCAAGGTGACGGGAATCCTATTAACGGGAATTGGATCAGCGGATTAAAATTCATTGATGAAGCGAGACTGGGACCACTCGACAAAGTCCCTGCAGATCTGAAGACAAATCCTGCACGCAATACTTACTTCTTATTGCCCTTGCTTATAGGTCTCGCAGGAATGTACTGGCATTACAGGAAGAGCCGCAACGACTTCTGGCTTGTAATGGGATTTTTCATTATGACCGGAGTTGCCATAATACTTTATCTTAACCAGTACCCCAATCAGCCCAGGGAAAGGGATTATGCCTATGCAGGTTCCTTCTATGCCTTTGCAATCTGGGCGGGTATTGGCTTCATGTTCTTCTATGACCTGCTTATAAAGTACATGGGCAGCAAAGCTTCTGCTGCAGTGACATTCGCTGTGCTTTTTACTGCGGCGCCTCTGCTTATGGGGTCACAGAACTGGGACGATCACGACAGGTCTGGAAGATACACGGCACGCGATATCGGTGCCAATTACCTGAATTCCTGTGCTGCCAATGCCATCCTGTTTACCTACGGTGACAATGATTCCTTCCCGGTATGGTGCGTTCAGGATGTGGAAGGCGTGAGGACAGATGTGAGAGTCGCCAACCTGAGCTACATACAGGCCGGATGGTATATATCGATGATGAGGCAGAAAGCCTTCGAATCAGATCCGATGCCTCTTTCACTTCCGCAGGAAAAATATGTTGAAGGTGAAAGGGAGCAGATCCCTGTCTTGAAAAGAGTTGAGAAGCCTGTTCCGTTAAAGGAGCTCGTTAATTTTGCAGCTCAGGATGACCGCAAATACCAGCTCGATCTTACAGGCAGAGGAGACTGGGTCAATTATCTCCCGACAAATAAGTTTTTGATCGATGTTGATACTGCAAAAGTCCTTTCAAACGGTACCGTAAAGCCATATTTCAGGAGCAGGGTTGTCTCGCCCATGACCTGGGAATATACTGAAGACAATGCCTTTAAAGGTGACCTTGCAATAATGGATCTTCTTTCAACGAACAAGTGGGAGAGGCCGGTATATTATTCCACAACCGTTCCGTCGAGCCAGTATAAGGGACTGGAGAAATTCTTTGCCCAGGAAGGCCTCGCATACAGGGTTGTCCCTATAAACACCGGTAAGAATGAGGAAGGTGAATACGGTATCGTCGATACCAATGTGATGTTCGAAAATATGATGAACAAGTTCAAATGGGGGAATGCCGAGGATCCTTCAGTTTACCTCGATGAAAATAACAGGAGGATGTTCAGCAACTTCAGGAGGCTCTTCGGAGTGCTTGCAAAATCATTGGTTGAAAAAGGTGATACAACGAGGGCTCTCGAGGCAGTTAAACGCGGCCTTGAGATAGTCCCACCCGAAAAGATGCCATATGATTATTTCACTATAGGTGAAGCTGAAGTTCTCCTGAGGGCAGGCAAAACGGAGGAAGGAAACAAGCTGCTTGGCGACATTATGGATTATTCAAGGACATACCTCGATTATGCGATTACAATGGATCCCTCGGAGAGATTCGGGATGGATTATCCGATCGGCATAAACATGCAAACTATGCTCGACGTCTACAATATGTCGCTGAGGCTCAAGCTTACCGAGCTGACGAAAAATATGGAGCCCGAGCTGAACCGGTATTACGGCCGGCTTTATTCAAAATAAAAAGCCATGAGGCTGTACAGGCCATGGTATCTGATGCGGTGTCTTTATCCCGGAGCAGTCTTCAGGATAAAGACGCCACAGAAGGTACTTTTCCTGACATTCGATGACGGCCCCGATCCGGTTTCCACTCCGGCCATTCTCGGCATACTTGAAAGATACAAGGTTAAGGCTGTCTTTTTCTGCAATGGTTTGAAAGCAGAAAAATATCCTGATCTCATTCATCAGATAAAGCAAAACGGACATACAACCGGTAATCATTCATACAGCCATTCCGACGGGTGGGTAACATCCCTGAAAAAATACATCGAAGACGTTTCAAGAGCAGATGAATGCACATCTGCAAATCTTTTCCGCCCTCCTTACGGGCATCTTACTCCCGGGCAGTTCAGGGCACTGAGAAAGAAGTACAGGATTGTGTTCTGGGATGTTATGCCGTACGATTTCGATAAATCGTTTGGCAGCGGAAATGTCTTAAGAATACTGAAGAAGAAGATAAGGCGGGGCTCAATAATTGTTTTGCATGACAATCCGGACACAAAAGCTGAGGTGATCCTCGGGTATTTTATTGCATCTGCGGTGAAGGAAGGATATGAATTCAATATTTTAGCTTAAGTTACAAACTCCCCCGCCATCCCCATCACCCTCTTGAAGCAGTCATCAACCTTCAGGCTGATCTCATTTGAGAACACCGGGAAAGGATTTTCATGCGAATAATCATATTGCGGATCGATGACCTCCAGCTTCCTGCCAATAGAAAAAACATCAATGGTTTCAGATATGCCTGCCGGGGGAATGACCCTGTCTTTCAGCAGGGAGATCGCAGAGATCTGCTCCCGGATGTTCTTCAGGAACTTTTCACGGAATGAACGCAGCCTGGAAGTGTCGATCATCGACCTGAATGCAAGGCCAAGCTTCGATTCATTAAGAAACTCGAAAAGGGGATTCTTCCGGTTCAGCGATCTTTCGAAATCCTTAAGGTAAAACCCGTAAAGCCTGTTGAAAGCGATGTTATCCATTATAAGCTTCGAGGTGCCGTTCATCCTGCTGAAAACCGATCCGCCGCAAAACATGAAAAGCTTCGATTCAGTGAGCAGTCCTGCCGGGTTGGCAAGCATCAGGATCTCCGAAAGGAACGAGCCTATCGAATAGCTGAAAATATCTATAATGCCTGTTTGCGGGATCAGCTCATGTTTCCCTGCCTTAATTGTTTCGAGCAATTTGCATATATCAGCGGCGGTCCGGTATCCGGAAAAAAAGAATCTCATCGGATCTTCGGTCAGCCTGCTGCTCAGTGCAACATTCGCAAAGCTGGATTGCATCACATTTACTTTTTCAGCATTCCTTCGTTCGAGGAAGCTCCCCATAGCCCTCGGGTCCTTCCATGATGACGGCGAGCGGGTGATGTGAAAAGAGATCGGGAAAAGGATCACATAACTTCCGGTTTGTGAAGAAAGATAAAGAGCCCAGGAAAGATATTTTTGCCAGCTGCGTTCGTTGAGACCGTGCAGCAGAAGAATTACTTTTTTGCTGTCGCTCCCGGCAGGAACGAAGACAGGATATGAGAATGTGCTGTTCTCCCTTATCGATAAATCATTTATATTCATGAACTCTTCCCGGGGCTCATCCGAAATGAACACCTGGCTGGCAAGCGTCACTCCGGAACCGGGTATTGCTGTTGATTTCATGTCGGGTGAGTACAGCAGCTTCATTTTCCTGCAGCATTCCGAATATTCCATTATCAGACTTTTTTTCTGCAAATAAAAAACTTACTCTTTATACAGGAAAATTTATGTGCCGTGCAACACTGTCCTGTGATAAAAATCGGCCCTGAGGGATAAAAAAGGCCTGGGCGTGACGAAATTCAACGAACCAAAATAGCTAAATTTGTCCGATCTTTAGTTCATGGTAAAGTTCGACTTGCCTCTGCCTTCATTCCTCTACAGCCGGAAAAACATTATCCGGATAATATTGTTCACATCCGTTTTCGCGCTTGTATTCATTAACATCTATGCCCCGTTCGGCTCCGACAGGTGGTTCAGCCTGACGCGGCTTCAGTTTTTTACATATTCGAGCCTTACAATTCTAACGGGAGTCCTTGTCGTTGTGGTCAGCAGGATGATAATGTACAGGTATTGTCAAAAGCATCCGCTTCTTGTATGGCAGTACCTTGTCTGGGTTATCGGGGAGATTGTGATGATGGCCCTTTTCTATGCATTGTTCGAGAAATTTTTCCTTTATGATGCGCGTCTGTTCACGGATTTGTTTCGCGTTTCGGTAAAGAATACTGCGCTGGTACTTCTTCTTCCTTATGCAATTTCGTGGCTGTGGCTCTCCTGGCAGGACAAGAAAGAGCAGCTTGAAATGCTTTCAGATGAAGCTGAGGTGCCTCAAACAGCCGGCATGGTTCCCTTTTATGATGACAAAGGGGTCCTGAAGTTTTCCGTAAAGAAGGAAAACCTGCTTTACCTGGAGTCAGCCGAAAATTACGTGAACATATGTTACCTGGACAAAAACTCTGTTTCAAAATATCTTTTGCGTGAAACCCTGAAGAAGATCGAGGAAGATTTTGCCGGAACGGACATCATCCGCTGCCACAGGTGCTTCATTGTGAACTTCGACAAGGTTAAAGTGATCAGGAGGGACAAGGATGGCCTCAGGCTCGAGCTTGACGTGCCCTCGGCTCTGGACATCCCTGTATCCAGGACGTATGTTGGCTCGGTGATGCAGACTTTTTCGAGGTACTGCAAAACAGGTGATAAATTATCCGAATGAAATCTTACTTTTGAGCGGTTAAAAAAATTCCTTGAAATGAATATTCTCATCCTTGGTTCGGGTGGCAGGGAGCATGCCATTGCATGGAAGCTTGCACAAAGTCCCAAAGTCGAAGGGCTCTTCATTGCACCGGGGAATGCAGGGACCGCCCTTACAGGGAAAAATATACCTGTGGATCCTCTCAACTTCCCGGATGTAAAAAAAGCAGTGCTCGACAATAATATAGGTATGGTGGTTGTGGGGCCGGAAGCTCCTCTCACTGAAGGCATACACGACTTCTTCCTCAGGGATCCCGAGCTTGAAAACATCCCGGTGATCGGTCCCGATAAGTCGGCTGCCCGCCTTGAGGGGAGCAAGGATTTTGCAAAAGCATTTCTCGTGCGTCACAAGATCCCGACTGCTTCATATAAAAGCTTTGATTCCGAAAACGTCGATGAGGTTCCGGAATACCTGGAAACGCTAAAGCCTCCATACGTCATAAAAGCAGACGGGCTCGCAGCCGGGAAAGGCGTGGTTATCGTTGACAGCGTCGAGGAAGCTGTTAACGAAACCCGTTCAATGCTGCAGGGGAAGTTTGGTTCGGCCGGGCACAGGGTGGTTATTGAAAAGTTCCTGAAGGGCATCGAACTGTCGGTTTTCATCATCACCGACGGCAAGTCGTACAAGCTTCTTCCCGAGGCAAAGGATTACAAGAGGGTGGGAGAGGGCGACACAGGCCTCAACACCGGCGGTATGGGAGCAGTCTCCCCCGTACCTTTCGCGGGGATGGACTTTATGGCAAAAGTAAAGAAGCGTATAATCGAGCCGACCCTCAGGGGCTTGCAGGAGGAAGGTATCACATACAAAGGTTTTATTTTCTTCGGATTGATGAATTCAGGCGGGAACCCGTATGTAATCGAGTACAACGCGAGGCTCGGTGATCCCGAATCTGAGGTTATCATCCCAAGGATAAAAAGCGATCTTTACGATCTGCTTGAAGGCGTTGCGACCGGGACTCTTGGCAACCGCAGCATAGTGCTCGACAACAGGCTGGCAACAACAGTGATGCTCGTCTCTGGAGGATACCCCGGAGATTATCAGAAAGGGAAAGCGATAAATGGTCTCGACAGGGTTAGGGAAAGCATTGTTTTCCATGCAGGCACAAAAATTTCCGGCAACGGTGTTGTGACCGCAGGCGGCAGGGTTATCGCTGTAACGTCACTCGGCACAAACATGACGGAAGCACTCAGCCTGTCGTACAGGAATGCAGAGGTAATTGATTTTGAAGGAGTTTACTACAGGAAGGATATCGGGTTTGATCTGAAGAGTTAATGATACTCAAGTCATTTAAAAGGACGGACCCCGGAACCATCTTCATGATCATAATGGTCTTTATGATCATGTGGTCGGGGACATTCATGGTGGCAAACAGCCGCATGAACCTTTATTTTGACATCGATCCGATGCCTCTTTACGGCATACTTTCAACACTTACCGGAACACATCCTCTGCCGGGGATAATCCTTGCAATGGTCCTTACAGGCCTGATGTCTTTTCTCGTGGTGAGCCTCAACACCTCATTGTTTTTCATAAATGAAAGGACCTTTTTGCCTGCGTTGTTTTATATCATGCTCACAGGTCTTTTTCCACAGTACCAGGTTCTCAATCCTGCAATTTTCGGTGCAGTTTTCCTAATGATTGCTATAAAAAGGATCATGGACTCATACAGGGTTCAGGGGATTGCCTACAGCCTGTATGATGCCGGCCTCCTGATCGGGACAGGCAGCCTTTTCTATTCAAACCTGATCTGGTTCGGCATAATAACAATCATCGGTATATTGCTCCTGAGGACAATAAATATCAGGGAGATTATCCTTTCAATACTTGGAATTGCCACGCCCTTTGTGCTCGGTGCAGGATTATATTATGCCATAGGCAGATCATCGGTGGATTTTTTCACACTCATAAATTACAACCTTTTCGGGAAGGACACTGCTTTTGCGTTTATACCACCGGGAATAGCAGCGCTGACCTTCACTTCATTGCTTGTCCTTGCCGCGCTTCTCCAGCTCTTTGCAATGCTTGGTTCAAAGAAGATCCAGTCGCGCAAGATCTTCAGCCTCCTCATATGGGTACTTGTCATTTCTGTTATCGTGTTCCTTTCAGTGCCTTCAGTATCAGTTGAGATGATCTATATCGCTGCAATACCTGCATGTTACCTTCTCACGCACTACTTCATATTTATGAGGCGGAAGACGATTCCTGAAGTCTTGTTTATATTGTTCTTCCTGCTGATATTGTCGATTCAGTTCTGGTATGCATTCAAAAATTAACTTTCTTTTGCTTCTCCAAAAGAAAGTTACAAAGAAAAAGAGCCCCACGCGCCACTAAAGAATATAGTTTATGGAAGTTCCAGGTTTTTGTGTTCAGGATACTATTTGAGATCAGGCTTAAGAGGGTTCTCTAAACTGCTTTGATTGGGTGCGGCTGTAACCGAAAATGCGCGCGAATGCTGACGCTTCGGTCTGCATCCTGATCGCAAGCATCAGGACTTGCAGCTTTTTTCGTGGAGCGGCGTAAGCAAAGGCTCTGTGTAGCGGGCGGAGAAAAAAGCTGAAGTTGTCATTTTCGGCGGCTTTTCTTTCGTACTTTCTTTAGCCGCCCAAAAGAAAGTACAAAACCCTATTTCACCATTGAAACAACTCCCACACCCGATCCCTGTTGCCAATTGTCAAAATCATAACAGAGCTGGTATATCCCGCTTTTGTTGCATGTGAAATCGACATAAGGGTAGATCTTGCCTGTGTTTTTGTCGTATGATGAAAGCACCTGCCTGTTTGTGTCGTCCTTTATTGTAAGGATAAGCTTCCCTTTTGAATTATCGGAATTGCACATGGAAAACCGGTATTTGGTGTTCTTCCAGAGAGACATCTGTGCTTTGTACCGCAGATCGGTAAGGTTCTCACCCTTGCCGAGCTGAACGCGGAAGTCTTTCAGGTACCTGGATTCATTACCTGCATTCATAACACACCGGCTGACAAGGGGATCAGATGCCTGACCCGATAACAGCATGGATCCGCCAAAGACGAAAGCGAGAACTAACAGAATGTTTTTCATACTAATTATTTATAATCAGTCGGTTTCGTATATCCTTCGTTATGTCTGTGATTCCGGTCAGCTGTTCAGGAGACATGTGAACTTCACTGGTTTCGGTCTGGATGATCTCGAGCTTGCCGTTCTTCTCCACGCTCACGGGCTCTCCCTGTGAATACGATATCTGCACGTCACGGTAGGCCTCCCTTATATCATTAAGGTCTGAACAAAGTTTCCTGTATTCCGGATCGCGGTTGCAATAGGGCTTAACCAGTAGTATCAGGTCGTTGAGGATGATCTTCTGTTCACCTATCCTGTCGCTGAGCCTCTGATCGGGATAGCGGTTCATCACCTGTGTTGCCAGGTACTGTCCTTCGATCCATACCCCGATGATCATCAGGGCGGAAAGCTGTCCGCGGTCATTGCTCCGGAGGTAATTGTCAATCTGCGAATATGAATCTGTTGAGATAAACAGCAGTGAGTCGAGGTTTGATTTGTTCTGTGATAATCTTTTTATCAGCTCGAAATCAAAGTACTGGCCGACCCTCAGGTCTTCGGCAAGCTGCCTTATGGAGGAGAGCAGGTCAAGGGATGATCCTGTCTTTTCGTACATGTTCAGGTAACCGAGATCAGCGCCAAGGATGCCAAGCTTTACAGCCTTGTCAAAATTGGTGCTTTGCTTTTTTGCGTCGATCGAAGATGCAAGGTATTCCTGTGAATAGGGAATGTCGAGCATCTGCAGGAGATTTGCAATTTCGACGGGCGATGTAATGTTCTTCGATATGTCGGCGATGAACTCCGGGCTTAGCTCTTCGAGATCGGAAAGAGGTATGGTATCAGCTTCCGGGAAAGAGAACTCATCAGTTACTTTTGATCCGTTCCTGCAGGAGATCAGGATCAGCAGCGAGAAAATAACTAAAGCAATTTTTCCTTTCATTCAGGATCAGGTGTCGGTTAATACAAAAATAAAAAAAATACGGTATTAGGGTACTTAATGCTTAATTTTCTGAAATTTATGTTCTCAAAAAACCGTACTGCCCTGCCGAGAAGATTGTAGTAGAGGGTTATGTAAAGTACTACCGTGCTCAGCAGGACAAGGATGATATTGAACGAAAATGTGTCTGCTTTGAAACCGAAAATATATTTCGAGGGTGCAAAAAAGTGCGTTCTGAACTTCAGAAACCCGGTTTTTGCAGGTTCAAGGTAAACAGGATCAGTATTCTGTACAAGATTATTGTTGTAGACAAGGATCTTTTTCCGTTCATAAGGTTTGGTTACGATCTCCTTCAGGCTATGGTTATAATATTGTTTTTCCAGCTTCTGAAGCCTGGTGTCGTTGAGATTATAGAACCGGTCCATCCTGTCGCTGGCTGCATTTGATATCCTGTTGTACAGCCTGTCGAGCCGGTCGAGGTACATGCTTACCGAATCTCCCACAGCCGGGTTGAACTGAGCCGGTTCCAGGCTTTCCGGCTCGTTGAAATCAGGCATGTCAGGATTTCGTGATAATTTTTCGACTTCATTTTTCACAAGTTGCAGACGGGTGAAACGCCTTGGCGACTTTTCCAGCTTCACTTCTTCCTGCCTAACCGTTGTCCGGGGATCCATCCTGTACTCCATGAGTGAAGTCTGGAGGGCATCCCTTATTGCAGGTATCCTGTGAATAGTGTTGAAGTTGGCTTCACTTATTTTCTTCTGCAGGTCATAGTAGGTATTTCCTTCCCTGTCATAAACGATACGGCTGTATCTGTTGTCCTTGAACTGCGCAACGATAAGCGCTTCATATGTCCACCTTGTAGGCATAAGCTCCGCGATGACCGGGACTTTTTCAACATTTCCGATCTTCCTGTTGAGCTTGTCAAAGGGGAACATTGCGCCGCTAAGCACCATCATCGGTATGATAAGCAGCGGTATTACGATGTAAATGGTGATTGCAGAGTTGAATGAAGCTGATATGTTAAGGCCAATCATGTTCGCACAAAAAGCAGTGGTGAACAGTGCCAGCCAGTAGGTGAAGTCCATGCCTTTCACTTCAAGAATGCTGTTGCCTATTATCACAAAAAGTAAAGTCTGGATCCCTGAGATGATCACCAGCAGTGCGACCTTGGAAAGGAGGTAACCCGAGCGGCTAAGGTTCAGGAACTGTTCCCTTTTGAGGATTTTCCTGTCACGGAAGATCTCCTCTGCACTTATCGTGAGCCCGATGAAAAGAGCTACGATAAGGCTCATGAAAATGTATATCGGGATGTTTTCGTTGTCGGCGAAGATGTACTCATCAGAGTCGGGATCGGGGATATACCTTATTATTATTGAAAGGATGAAACCAAGTACCGGCGCTTCGAGAAGTGTGAGAAGAACGTACTGTTTGTTCGCAAGCTTGCCCCTGATGTCCCTGGCAAGATAGATCATGAATTGCCTGAAGGTGCCCGGCCTGAAAAGATTGCTCCTTGGTTTTTCGGTTATTTCCTGCGGAGGAGTGAAAGGATATGCCGAGTTGTATGTGTCTGCCCACTCGCGGGGTTTAACTTTCCGCTCCTCTGTATACTTCCCGAATTCATCGACAACCTGGGTTTCTATTATATTGAAGATTGTCTCGGGATTGACATTTCCGCATGAAGGGCATTCACCAATGTTTGAATTGATCTGGGCATCGAGTGTCTTGAAGTATACTACGGCATCGACCGGGTTTCCGAAGAAAGCCATGCATCCTCCCTTGTCGAGAATTATTACCTTGTCGAACATCTTGAATATCTCAGAGGAAGGCTGGTGAATTACCGTGAAGATCAGCTGTCCTTTAAGGGTCAGCTCGCGAAGGAGGTCCATCAGTGTTGCCGAATCCCGTGATGAAAGCCCGGACGTAGGCTCATCGACGAAAAGGATGAGCGGTTCCCTGATAAGCTCCAGCGCTATGTTCAGTCTTTTTCTCTGCCCTCCGCTGATCATCTTGTTGAAAACCGATCCGACCCTCAGGTCACGCTTTTCCAGAAGGCCGAGATTTGCCAGCGTACGGTCGACAACAGTAGTTATCTCTTCAGGACTTTTGCTTCCGAAACACTGGCAGGCAGCATAGAACAGGTTTTCAAAAACCGTAAGGTCCTCTATCAGCAGGTCGTCCTGCGGGACAAATCCAAAAACACCTTCAAGCCCGGGATCTCCGATCTTCAGACCGTTGATCCTTATATCTCCGGAAGTAGGTTTCTGGATTCCGCTTATAATATTGAGCAATGTTGTCTTCCCCGAGCCCGATGCTCCCATTATGCCGATAAGGTTTCCGGCTTCAGCTGAAAAACTTACGTTGTCAACAGCAGCCTGGCCATCGTGGAAACGGTATGCCAGGTTTTCAACAATAAAAGAGATTTTGTTGTAGTGGAGACCAGAATGGAAGCATGAGCTTATGTCGCTGTAATAAATTGCATTTCCCTGTACAGGCTTGATCGATCCGCCCTTCGCAAAAGTATAAACGGTATTTTCCGTAATGGGGAGCCCGTTAAGGTAAAGAGGATCGATCGATGTGTATTTCAGGAAGTAAAGGTCGACACTCGCGATCCTCAGGATAATTATATGCGTACCGACATAGCCGGTCTGCATCTTGTGACGGAGCGGATTAGCCTTGTTCGATTTGCCGAGAATCAGTATTGAAGGATTGTTCAGCCCGGCAGTATCGGTATTTTTTATAAACTGCTCTATCGACGCAAATTCATTTGAAGAAACCCTGAAGACTTCGGCAACGGTGTTTATTATGTTCATGCGCTGTGGCGTGAACTGGCGGTCTGCATTCACCAGCTCGTACAGCCTCATAAGAACGACTATCTTCTGCTCCTGGTTCAGCGTGCGGTTGATCTTTTTACAAATGCTCAGGATCTTTACCGAGTCTTTGACCGATGGCGACGAGGGTAGATTTTTTACCAGGCTGTCGCTTATAGGTCCCGCATGCTGGTCAAAAAGAGCAAGATACTCCTCGACTGCTTCCCTGGCGAGCTGTTTCGTGAGAAAGTCAATGACATATTTCCGTTCATCAGCTACAATTCCGCCATCCTGTTTTACAACAAGGGCGAACAACTCCATCAGTGCCCTGAGAATTTCTTCACTCATTGGTGCTAAGTTCTTTGGTCCGGGGAAGACCTGCTCTAAAGGTAATGAATATTCTTAAAAACCATCAAATTTCTTTGTCCCTGACCGGTTTCCCATGCATCAAAATCTCATTTGGAACGTCTATATATAATTCACTTCCACGTTATGAAAAATATTTTGAGTTCAATAATATTCTTTTTTATTGTTATTGGTTTCACAATAGGTCAGGCGCCTGAAAAAAAGAAGTATAATGCAACACGTGTTCAGTCAGTCCCTGTGATCGACGGAGTCCTTGATGAGGAAACATGGAAGCAGGACGGGTGGATCGATGACTTCACTCAGTACGAACCATATAACGGTAAAAAGACTTCTCAAAGAACAGAGTTCAAAATTGTTTTTGATGAGAACAACCTTTATGTTGCCATCAAAGCCTTTGATTCTGATCCAGACAGTATCGTAAAGCGACTGACACGTCGTGACAATACTGACGGCGACATGGCAGGTGTGGTGTTCGACAGTTTTCATGACCTCAGGACCGGATTCCTTTTTGGCGTGAGTGCGGGCGGGGTGAAGTTCGACCAGGTGTTTTCAAATGATGGTGACAACGAGGATTCTTCCTGGGATCCGAACTGGTGGGTAAAAACATCGGTCAATGCTGAGGGCTGGGTGGCAGAAATGAAAATTCCGTTCAGCCAGCTCAGGTTCGAAAAGAATTCCGCCGAAGGATGGGGGCTTGAGGTTTTCAGGCAGATTTACCGCAACAGGGAAATGGATTTCTGGCAGCACATCCTGAAGGATTCACCCGGCCTTATTCATAATTTCGGTGAACTTGGCGGTATTGAAGAAATAAAACCGAGAAAGATCTTTGATGTAACTCCTTATGGGGTGGCTAAAGCCGAAACATTCAAGTCGGAGCCGGGTAACCCTTTCCTTGAAAGTGGGCACAGGTACCGGATCAATGGTGGGGTCGATGCAAAAATCGGAGTAACAAACAACATGACAATGGATTTGTCGGTCAATCCCGATTTCGGGCAGGTTGAAGCAGATCCGTCTGTTGTCAACCTTTCTGCTTTTGAAACATTTTTTCAGGAGAAAAGGCCTTTCTTCATTGAAGGCAGCAACATCCTCAGTTTCGGAATGGGTATCGGCGACGGCGGGATTGGCAATGATAACCTTTTTTATTCAAGAAGGATCGGAAGAAGGCCGCACGGATCCGCTTATGAGTATTATGGCAAAAATGACGAGCTTCAGGGCTATTCTGATGCACCGATGAACACCGCAATTATTGGTTCTGCCAAGCTTACCGGGAAAACCAAAAATGGCCTTTCCGTGGGATTCCTCGATGCTGTCACAGCCGAAGAAATGGCCAGGATCGACACTGGCGGGCACAGGTCGTACCAGGCTGTCGAGCCGCTCACAAATTATCTCGCTGCCAGGGTTCAGAAAGATTTTAAGGAAGGAAATACTATTCTTGGCGGAATGGTGACCATGGTGAACAGGGATATGAAAAGTATTCCACTTACCGGACCCGTTTCAGACAATCTGATCAACAGGCTCCCGGAATCGGCTTTTGCCGGCGGCCTCGACTTCACTCAATATTTTAAGAAGAAAACCTACATGTTCAATGTCAATGCTGCTTTCAGCCGGCTTGCAGGCACTACCATGGCCATGGTCCGGGCACAGGAATCTTCGGCAAGGTATTTTCAGCGTCCCGGGAACAGCATCAGTCTTGACTCCTCGAGGACTTCTCTTTCAGGAAATGGCGGAAGAATGCAGTTCACCAAGCAGGGTGAAGGCCACTGGAGATTTATTACCGCGGTACTTTGGAAGACACCCGGATTTGAAATCAACGATATGGGTTATCAGCAGACAGCAGACCAGGTATTTGGAGTCTTATGGGTGGGTTACAGGTTATGGGAACCGAAATTATTCTACAGATCGGTGAATATCAATTATAACCAGTACTCAGCATGGGATTTTTCCGGGTACAGGTTATTTGATGCCGCAAACATTAACGGAAACATCAACTTCAAGAATTACTGGGGCATATTCGCAGGTACGGAAGTGAATGTCAACGTTAAGGACAATACAATTCTGAGGGGTGGCCCGGTGATGAGGATGCCTGGAAGATTTAATTACTGGTTTGGCTTTAACAGCGATGACCGGAAAAAGCTGGTATTCGGAATGAATAGCCAGAATTCTGATATGTTCGGAAGTGAAACTCATAATACAAGTGTATCAGGATTCCTGACCTACAAGCCGGTAAACACACTGAATATCAGCCTTAGCCCTTCATTCTTTAAGTCCCTTGATGAGCTTCAATATGTATCACAAACGTCTTATGACGGAGAACCCAGGTATATTTTTTCAGCAATAGACCAGAAAACGATAAGCATGTCCCTCAGGGTGAATTATAATCTTTCGCCGGATCTTACGTTGCAGTATTGGGGTCAGCCTTTCATTGCCTCAGGAAGGTACTATGACTTCAAATATATAACCGACCCGATGGCTTCCTCATACCGTGACAGATTCTCAGTCCTTGATCCGTCAGACAGGATCAGTCTTGTCGATCAGTCAACCTACGAAGTTGACGAAAACAGGGACGGTACTGCCGATTATTCAATAGGAAGGCCCGACTTCAACGTGAGAGAATTCCTTTCAAATTTTGTCATAAGGTGGGAATTCAATCCCGGCTCGACTGTATACCTTGTGTGGAGTCAGACAAGGGATTACTATAACAGCCTGGGCAGGATGGAATTCCTGAGCGATGTAAAAGACCTGTTCACCAGGAACATCAACATTCCGCATAATATTTTCCTTGTGAAGTTCAGTTACAGGTTCGGGTTAAGATAATCCCTTGGGTCAGGGGTGGACACTTGAGCCCTTCGGGTTAACCTTTGTGTCTTACTCTTATAACTTACCCCTAAATCCCCCAATGGGGACTTTCCTGCGCGCCCCCTTGGGGGTCAGGGGTGGACAGAGCGGAGGGTTGAGGTAAATCCCATTTTCTGATTTTAAACATTTACTCTTTTTCTTCGTTTTTCTGATTGGCTCTAATGAATCAGGTCCATGAAACAGGAAACTTCAACGGAAAATCTGAACCAACTTGAGTTGATGCGCGATGAGGCCATTCTCACATCAATCCTAGAGAACCTGAATTCAGGTGTGGCGCTCATTGACAAGGAGGGCCGGTTCACTGCCTATAATAAAAAATTTCTTAATCTCTTCGGCTTATCGGAAGAAAGCACCATCAGCAATGTGAATGATCAGAACTGGGCGGATTGGCAGGTCTATGGTGAAGATCTGAAGCTGCTTCACGTTAACGACCACCCTGTAAGAAAAGCGGCATTGACAGGGAAGCCTGTAAAGAACCAGCTTGTCGGTGTAAGACTCCCTTCCGGAAACAATATTATCTGGATGCTTGTGAGCGCTCAGCCTCTTTTCGACAGGAAGGGAAACATCGATAAAACGATATGCACCTACCTTGACGTTACCGAACACAAGCTGGCAGATGCCGCCCTGCGGAGAAGCGAGCAGAGATACCGGCAGCTCTTCAATTCAATGTCGGAGATCCTGCAGGTGCTGGAGCTCATCCATGATGCTAAGGGAAACGTAATAGATTACATCTACCGTGACGTCAACCCGGCATTCGAACAGCTTACAGGAATGGAAAGAGAACAGCTTCTGAATAAAAGAGTAACAGAAGTGTTTGGCAATATAAACATGCAATGGTTAGAGATCTTTGGCAATGTTTACGAATCGGGAGTTCCCGTAAGATTTGAAAGTTATGGTCACATTTTCAAGAAGTATTATGAATTGTTTGTCTGGAAAACGGTCGAGGATAAAATCGCCGTCATATTCACTGATATCACCGAAAGGAAAGCTGATGAGCAGGCCTTGCTGGAAAGTGAGAACAGGCTGAAGGAATTGAATGCAACCAAAGACAAATTGTTCTCAATCATTTCGCACGACCTGAAGAGCCCTTTTTCAGGAATAATTGGCTTCAGCGAACTGCTGCTCAGGAAGCTTAAGGAAGATGAGACCGGATCGGCACAGGAATACGCGGCAATAATACTCGATTCTTCATGGCAGGCAATGGATCTTCTGAATAACCTTATTGAATGGTCGAGGCTGCAGACGGGAAGGATGAGCTTCAATCCCGAGTCCCTGGATATCATTGCTTTAATACATGAAGTGAAAGATCTGTTGTATGCAACTTCAAATCATAAATCTGTCGACATCTCAGTTTCATTGTCAGATGCACCGGCCAACCTCAGGGTGATGGCGGACAGGGCGATGATAAGCTCCGTCCTCAGGAATCTTATTTCAAATGCCATCAAATTCAGTTACCAGGGAGGCAGGATTTTCATAAACGTCAGCAAGATGAATGAAGAAATTGTTGTCGGGGTCCGCGATGAAGGAACCGGCATGGATAAGGAAACCTCCGGAAAAATCCTGGCATCTGAAAGCTTTGCCACAAAAAGAGGGACAAAGAATGAATCCGGGACCGGCCTTGGCCTGGTCATTGCACGCGAATTCATATCGAAACACGGCGGGGAAATGTGTGTGGAGAGCGAACCCGGAAAAGGCAGCACCTTTGTCTTTACTTTACCAGCGGAATAAATCAGGCGTCAGGTGTAAGGCAAGAGGCATCATGCGTTGAGGCTGTTTGCGTTCTCTGCGTCTTCACTTTGCGAACTCTTCGTTAAATTCTTTAAACCGTCGGTGGATTAAATATTTTTTTTTCTAAAAATCTATTTTCCTAACTTGATATGTCAAATATCTGCAAAAAACTGCTAAACATTTGATTTACAGTTATATGTCATTGTCAGCCCTATGTGACTGACGGGACGGGAGTATAGGCAGGGAGCAGGGAGCAGGGGAAAAGGCGTGAGGTGTAAGGTGCGTGACGCAATCCAAGATCAAAAATCCGCAATCCGCAATTCAATAATCTCGCTGCAATGAAGAAAGTATTTTTAACACGTATCTTCCATCGTGAAAAATGGAGGTACGCAATCAATTTCGACTACGATCCTGACCTGACAGGTATCGTGAAAGATATTATTGGTGCCCAATACAGCTCCACCCACAGGTGCTGGTGCGTTGATGCGACCGAGGAGAATCTCCGTTTGGTGCTAAAAAGCCTCAGCGGCAAAGCCCTGGTGGATATTTCCGCTATATCGTTAAGTAACCCGTTGCCTCCTGAAATGGCGCCCGCTAAAGAAAAAAGTAATGCGGTTTTCCGTGAGGTTGAACGGGATGATGAAGAGCCTGAAATTTTATCCCCTGAAAGCAGGGACATCAGCAGGCGGTCATTAAAGTTCGATCCTGTCGAATTCAGGATATCTGAGGAGGGCGGCCGTTTTATCATCAGGTTCACAGGGCGATATGATAAAACGTGGATCGATGAAATGAAGACCTATGGCAAAGTTTATTATGATAAAAGACACAGGGAATTTCTTCTTACCTGGTCGAAGATAACCGTGGATTCCCTTTCGGATTACTTCTCCGGTATTGGTGTGCAGGTGAAAATCATAAGGCCAAAGCCTGGAACCGTTAACAGGGAGCTCCGCAAGGATTTTGGCGACAGGGTCAGGACACGTGAACTAAATGGTACAGGACTGGAAGCTGTAGCCCTTCTGCGTTCATATCTCGAAGACAAGCGTTACAGCGCCAGGACTGTGGAAACATACGTTACCCTGCTGGAGCTCTTCTTCAAATTTTTCACCGATAAAAATCCCGACGACATAACTCAGAATGACGTTGCGGATTTCATGAATGATTTCATAATAAAGAATGAATTTTCGGCTTCATACCAGAACCAGATGGTGTCTGCAATAAAGCTTTATTATGAGATTTCGGGCAGGGGCAAGGTGATTCCGCAGTTTCTTGAGAGGCCCAGGCGCGGAAGAGCTTTGCCGAAAGTATTTTCTAAGGAAGAGATAACACTCATCCTGAATTCCGCGCGGAACACAAAGCATAAATTGCTGTTATGGATCATTTATTCGTGTGGGCTGAGGCGTTCCGAGGTCATAAACATAAGGCTGGACGATATCGACAGGAAAAGGAACATCATTCACATCCGTGAAGGCAAAGGCGGGGTCGACAGGATCGTTCCGGTGCCTGACAAGCTTTGGCAGAAGCTGGATGAGTATGTTGGAAGTTACAGCCCGAAAGACTATCTTTTTGAAGGGCAGTACGGTGGAAGATATTCCTCCGAAAGCGTATACAATGTTTTTAAGAATGCCTTATCGAATGCCGGTATAAAGAAGGAAGTCGGGGTTCACAGCTTGAGGCACAGTTATGCAACACATCTTCATGAAAATGGTCTCGATATAAGGTACATACAGGAGCTTCTCGGTCACAAGAGCACCCGGACGACTGAGATCTATACGCATGTGAGCAGGCGGAACCTCATAAGTGTCCGCAGCCCGATTGAGGACCTTGATGTAAAATGAGACGAAGAGCGTCGAATGGTGAGCGTTGAGAATGGCTGCACTTGAGCTCTCGCATTCGTGCATTCGTGGCAAATCCGGATCGAAAATCCGCAATCCGAAATTTCCTCTCAGGTGCATTGCTTCAGCAGGAGGTATACTATGACGAAGATGACCACTGTCGAGAGGCATCCGCCTCCGAGTTTTTTGGCGCTGTAGCCGGCGATAAGCGCCCTGAAAAAGTTATTCATTCTCATATGCGGAATGTATTGATTGAGGTGCAAATATCTGAATGAAAAAGGATTGTGCAATTATATATTCCTGATTAATATTTTCAAGATTGTCACATTACAATCCAGTCGATTTGCGTCTTTAAACAATTTCGTGTCCTGATCCATGAAACCAGTGTACTTTTCAGGCTTAAGCTTTGGCATTCTTGCATTCGTGGCTGCCTCATACCCGTTCCGATAGCTTCGGGACCTCATTTCCGTGCAACCCGTGTACTCCGTGGTTAAAATAAGAATTCTTTGCATCTTTGCGGCTCCCGACGCTCCGGTCGGGAACTTCGCTACGCTTCGATTTGCGTGAAACCTTCCGTGTTCTTTCCGTGCAACCCGTATACTCCGTGGTTAAAATAAGATTTCTTTGCGACTTTGCGTCTCCCGACGCTCCGGTCGGGATCTTCGCTACGCTTCGATTTGCGTGAAACCTTCCGTGTTCTCTTCCGTGCGATCCGTGTACTCTGTGGTTAAAATAAGATTCCTTTGCGCCTTCGCGTCTTTGCATGAAACCTTCCGTGTTCTTTTCCGTGCGACCCGTGTACTCCGTGGTTAAAAGGATTTTTTGAAGTAAAATAATCGGTAATTGGTTATCTTTAAGGTGTCACAAATTGTGATACCAATTGATTATGAGCAAACTACAAGTTATCAGGGAAGAAAATATTTCAAGTTTCATTTACTTCATTCGTGGAGAAAAAGTTATGCTCGATGCTGACATTGCGAAGCTTTATGAAGTTGAAACCAGGGTATTGAAACAAGCTGTCCGCCGGAACCGGAAAAGGTTTCCGGATGATTTTATGTTTGAACTGACAAATGAAGAGATGGATTTCCTGGTGTCACAAAATGTGATACCATCCAAAAAAGTTTTTGGAGGATCGAAACCATTTGCTTTTACAGAGCAGGGAATATCGATGCTGGCGAGTGTTTTGAACAGCAGCAGAGCCATTGAGGTCAATATTGCCATTTTGAGAACCTTTGTAAAGCTCAGGCAATTGCTTCAGCATCATAAGGAACTTGCTGACAGGATAGAGAGCCTGGAGAGAAAATACGATGAGCAGTTCCAGATGGTTTTTGCTGCACTGCAGGAGATGGTAAGGGAGGAATCTCAGCCCCGCAGGAAAATAGGATTCCGTCGATCCGGGGAATAACCTCGTGTCCTCCGTGTTTAAAATGGATTTCTTTGCGCCCTTTGCGTCTCCCGACGAAACTTTATGTTTATTCCAATCAGTCTTGATGAATTCATTGAATTTCATCTGGAGAATAATCCAGCGGTTAAGGCAAATGTCTTACGTATCAGGTTAGAGTCAGCGATTGATGCATACCGGAGCGGCCAGAAATGCACTTGCGGGAATGACATCTGGGTTGTCGGTGCTGCGACCAATGAATTCAAGTGCTTCCATTGCATTACCGGAAAGACCCATCCGTCAGGTGAGTACGAAATTGACTCAGTCATAAACAAGGTTGATAAATTTGGCAGGCGGCATGTCGATGAGATGGATCCCGGAAAAATCTGGGGTCTTTTCGATGATGATGGATATGAGATCCAAAGGGAATTGATTAAAAAACCATCCTTATGCCTCACTTGCAGGAAAAACACTGATTTTGATTTTGAAGAAGAGATATTATGTAACCTGAACAGGAATGATCAGAGGGACAGTAAGACTTTCGAATGTGGGGCTTATGAAACAATTTAACGATTTCTGTTCTAACGAAATTGCGTTAAAAAAAGCAAAGAAGGATAAACATAACACTATCCATCCCAAAAGGCATACCAAACGTTAGTTTTACTAACACTAAAAACAAGTTAGTGTTCATTCACTTGATTATGATGTAGTTATAATACCCATATTTCTGCTTGTAACCGTGATTTTTGATTTCTGCCAAACAATGATTTCTATC
>DATGWQ010000063.1:0-14097 GCA_035299385.1 Bacteroidales bacterium
TATCTTTTTTTCCAGCTTCGGCACAAATATCGAAATTTTCAAGCACTCTGGAATCCTGGATATAAACATTGAAGACGCGGTCACCCGGATTTTTGCTTTCGAGCTCGGCAAAATACAGTTTTACCGTATAGGTCATCTCAGTGTCTTTTCTTTCTTTAGTGAGCGGTATCTCAATCGATCTTACGCCTCCTACAGCGCTCGAGCTCACCCATGGTGTTGTACCTGAACTTACAGAAACCGGCTCCTTGCGTATCCTGAAGAATTTCACCGTGTCCATCTTAATGTTTATGCCCGATTCACCGCCGCCGACATTCGGAAAATCGATCCACAGAACATTGTCTGAAGATGTCCTGTCACCAGGGGCATTAAGGTTTATGCCAATATTTCTTATCCTCTTTCCGTCCCATGAATAATTGCTGTTGGTCCAGTAATTCATCCATGGCATGTTCACGAAGGCAAGGGATGTCTGGTTCTGGTAGGGGCACTGGCAGGTACGGGTATAATCAGGTGAATTGAGTACGCCATTGGCAACGATAAGGTTTGCTGAACATCCTGCCTTGAAGCCTCCCAGGCTGCCCGTTCCTTCAAAATAATCAAGGTTCACGAATCCTGCAGAAGCCGATCTGAATGTAAGCAGGTGTTCACTTGCTATCACGTAGCCGCAGCCATATTCTCTCTTGAATTTCCACTTCAGGTCCTCACCCGTAACCGGATCCTTTTCCATGAGACTTTCACCTGTGAGAAGGTAAAAACCTTCACCTTCAGAATAGATCTTATCATTTGCAATGATCGGAGGATTGTTGTAATTCACATTTTTGTCCCAGAGAACCTCTTTAGTTCCGGTTTTATAAACCCTCATTCTTTTTCCGCTCTCTCCATTCAGCATGTCGCGTGAAGGCCGGTTTGCTTCCAGCAGAAGCTTGTATTCCGATGAATAACCCAGCCATGTACCGAAGATATCCTTCGTTTCCTCATGAATTTTGTTCCCCGTGCTCATATCAAGGTACAGGAGCCTCGAACCTTTTGGGATTTCTGCTCCTCTTCTTCTCAGGCGTGTTTCAAGGTTCTGCGGGTACTTGTCAATGCAGTAAAGAACATCGTCGCCAACGATGATGGAGTTATGAATGAAGCCCAGGTTTGAAACGATGCTCCAGAGCCTTACGCCTGTAAACCTGTCCATAACTACAAGCTCCCGGCTTGCGGTGACGTCATAATTCTCATTTCTTGCTACGGGCTTCTCACCCTCGGCTACATCAATCTGGGGAAAATCGGTGAAATTATTCCCGAGTATAAGGTAGTTTTTATAAGCGCCGATATATGCAAGCTTAACCGTGTTTGAATTTCCTGAAGTAAATGTTTTGGACTCTTCACCGGTATTGATATCAATTACATGGCATTTATTGCCTTCGATCAGGTACACAAATTCCCTGGTCACAACGAAGTTTGTTCCCCTGGCATTGGCGCCCGGAAGATGTTCCTGGTTGTACTTGGTATCCAGGGGTGCATTTCCATCGTAGGAATCATCATAAAATACCATGTATGCATCTGAATCCAGGTTCTCAAAGCTCCTCTTCCATAAAAGTCTTCCCGTATAAACATCTCTAGCGCTGAGCGTATTCACTCCTTCGATTACCAGTTTGCCGTCGATGACCTGTTCAGACGGTCCATGCCCGTGACGTGGAAGAACATCAAGGTTTGAAGCGCCTCCAAACCAGAGTATTCCCAGGGGGGCTTTTACAATCTTGTCATCGGATTTTATTGTGTTTGAAATGTCTCCGTAATTATGGGTCCAGTCATCCGAACCTTCCAGGGCTCCGGTCTTTGTTACAAATGCGTATGCTCCGGCTTGCGAAACCTCAGCACCATGCAGGTTCATACCCCTGAATGCTTCAGCAATAAGCCGGGGATTATCGCCCTTTGCTTCTATCCACATACTGCCGCCATATGGCCGTAAAGATTCATAAAGGGTCGTCAATGCGGTCCTGTCGTTGTTCATCAGGTATGAAACGTCACTGACGATCATCAGTGATGCAAAATATTTTGGCAGCAGTGTTTCCCCGGGAAGCAGGTGCAGGAAGGACATCCTTCCGGCAGTAATACCCGCCCTGTCGAAATGTTCTCTCAGGTAGGTGATTTTTGATGAATCTTTTTCGAATGCAATCACATTAAGAGAAGTTGTCGCAATCAGCGATTCGAGAAGCCTGACATCATCAGTTCCGAAAACAGCTGCATAGCCATCTTTGATACCAGTCTTTGAGATTATCTCTTCTGCCAGCGAGGATTTCGGACTGATCCTTGACTGCTTCGATCTTACGACCAGGTTCTTTTTCAAAGGTGAGTCTCCGAATGTCATTATCGTCCCGTCTGAGGCTACTGCAACCAGCTTCCCGTTAGCTGCCACAAGCCTCTCTACCTTCTTATCAGTGGCAAATGACCATGTTTTTTCAAGCCGTGAGCCGGAAATTTTTATCGCATAGATACCTGTGCTGTCGGAAGCATAAAGGCAATTCCCTGCTTTAATAAGTTCATTTGAAGCTGAAAAATCAGAACGCCAGATGGTTACGAGGGCATTATCATTCTCGAGCCTTGAACCCGAGATCTTTTTACCTGAAAAATAAACCATGTTCCTGTCAAGAACAGGGTATTCACCTGCTTTCTGCTTAAGGGTTTTCCCTGTTTTAGATTCAAACATGCAGGTTTCCCTTTCCCTGAAATGGTTGAAGAATATCCTGTCATTGGCACAGGTGAACCATCCTCCTGTCTTGCCGCTTTCAGCGAGCATGTAATATAGCTCCTCCCCTGTCCTGCTGTCGAAGGCTGCCGGCACTGACCGTCCTCCTGCGACGAGGAGTGTATTACCGGTAAGTGCAAAAGCTCCCTGTGGGGCAACATCAGCAAATGCCGGTGATTTATGTGGCTGGAGAATGTAGTTGCTGGAGGTGCCCTGGTTTTCCCATATAACATGGCCGGTTTCAGCATCCAGTGCATAAATGAATGTACCCATCAGGGGGAATATGCTTGCTGCGGTATAAATGACATTGTTTTTAATCACGATCCCACCCCTTGCAGGCCACATCGAAATCATTCTTTTGTTTCCGAGAAGCTTGTTTTCGGCCGGGGCCAGGAGCTTTTTCCATACCAGCTTCCCTGTATTTGCATCAAGGCAATAGCAATAGCCGTCATCTCCTGTAAAATATATCTTGCCCATGTTTGCAGCAAGAGGCAGTCTTACGGGCCCGTCTGCATAGAAATGCCATACCTCTTTGCCGTTATTTATATCAAGTGCAACAACCTTATCCTGGTCATTGAAGCCGATAAAGATCTTGTCACCCACAACGATCGGTTCAAAGACCCTGTCGAATTGCATCAGGTTCTGGTTCAGCGGATCATCCCATACGGTGACACGTTCGGGATATTTCACTTCCCATTGCAGGTAGAGCTTATCTGAAAGCTGTTCGGGTGTCGACGCTGTTCTGCCCGCATCATATCGCCACATGGGCCAGTCGTAATGTTGTGCTCCCGACGACAAAGAAATGAAGAGCAAAAGAAAAGAAGTCAGTAATCTCATAGTTCAGATCAGGAATTGTAAGCTTTAAAAATAGTGATTTTTTCGAAAGAATTTAACTCCCCGTCCCACAAAACCTATTCAAACTTTCCTCATCTTAACCCTATCCCTGTCACTGCAGTCTGGCTCCTTCGCTAAAATAGCCCACCGGGCTATTTCTATACGCTCGGCCCTCTTAACAATAAGCGAAAGGAGATCATATTCATTTCGCCAATCTAGCCCTCCCCTTAGTTTTTAAGGGGAGGGCTGGAAGGGGTTATGGTGAGGAGTTGTTGAGAGTGAGGTCTATATCTTCACAAACATTTTGTTCTTATACAGCCAGTAACAAATATACCATAGTCCCATCCAGGTAGCAAGGCATGTTATAACCTCCACCATGAGCTCACCGCTCCATGAGAACAGGAGCTTGCTGAACGGCTCAGTTATATGGCTGATAAAATTGGCGCCACGCAGGCTGAAGAACAGGTATATGAAAATGCTGTTCATCCCGACGATAATGAAAAATCTCGAGCCGTTCACAAAGATCTTCTTCACATCGATCAGCCAGTAGCTGAAGCAGAGTGCCAGGATAGTCCAGCCGCCGGCTGCAAATATGAAAGCTGAGGTGGCAATTTTTTTGATGATCGGTGTTATGCCGAGCCAGTCGAGTGAAAAGCCTATGACAAGGCATGCAATGCCTGCTATTAAAAGAGTCTTTATCTTCTCGGCTGATGTTTTACTGCTCATGAGCAGTTTCCCGGCCATCACACCCCAGACGGTATGCGCCGTAGTCGAAACAAAGTTCAGTGTTGCCCATTCGCTCGTTTTGGGCGTTCCTTCAAGAATGCTGTTGAACCATGATCCCATATTCTCATGATTGACCCAGGGATGATTCCATCCCTCGAGAGGGAAGAACCGGTAAGCCAGGTCGATCACAACGAGGATCACCAGTGTAAAAATCAGCTGGAACCTGAAGCTTTTGTCCTTAATAAGGAATGCCACCAGGTAAGTCACAGATAATTGGGCAAGCACATTCTGAAGTCTCATTACAAAATGCCCCGCTCCGATAAAGTACAAAGCCCAGCCGAAGAACAGAAGCAGGAACGCACGCCTGAAGGCATGATTTCTGATCTTTGCATCGCTGTCTCCTTTTTTGCGCCGGTTTGCAACTGCAAAAGGTATAGCAACACCGACAATGAACATGAAGAAAGGCTGGATAAGATCCCAGAAATGCAGTCCGTTCCACTCATGATGGCTGAACTGGTTTCCCAGGAATTGCATCACGGGATTATCGAATTTGGCGAATGTTTCGTAAATACCCGCAGCCTCGCCTGCAAGAAGGAACATTGTAAATCCACGGAAAAAATCGATGGATGTTATCCTTCCCGGCAAGGGAGTCGTAAATGGCGAAGGTGTAATATTGTTACTCATGGATTAAGGTTTGTTTATCTTATCAGATTCATTATTTCTTTTTCAAGAGAGCGGATTATTGCCCTGTTTCCGGCAATCACAGGGAAATTAATCTCTGCAATATTATCTGAAAGTTTGAATTCAACATCATTACCGTCAATATTTTTCATCTCTCCTCCCGTTTCGGCAATGAGGAGACTGAGACCGGAGATATCCCATATTTTCGTGTAAAGGTTCAGCACCCCCCCGAACCTGCCTTCTGCAACATAAATGAAGTCAATAAGGCAGTTCGTTGAACGTATATTTCTGGAATTCAGGACAATGTGCTTGTATATATCCAGGCCCCTGTCAAGGAAACCTGCATCTTCAGTATAATCGACACAAAAGGCGAAAAGGGAATCTTTCAGATTCTTTTCCTTAATTACATGCATTACTTCACCGTTCCTGGTTGCTCCTTTTCCGCGTTCTGCAACATACATCATGTCAGAGGCAGGCATATAAGCGCCGGCAAGCTCAGGGACATTGCCTTTGAGGATGGTTATCAGAACTCCGAACCAGGGTATTCCGGCAGCGAAGTTCGATGTTCCGTCGAGCGGGTCGATTATCCAGGTGTAATCAGATCCGTTATCGATAAATCCGGTCTCCTCTGAAATTATGTTATGTTCCGGGAACCTGGCAGATATAAGCTCCTTTATTATGGCATCACTGGCATAATCGGCCTCTGTTACGATGCTGCTCTGCGATTCCTTTACACTCTCGGAAAGCGGCTTCCTGAAATACTGCATCAGAATATTTCCTGAGATCTTCAGAGCCTCGACAAGTGTTTCTTTCATGCTATTTCTTATCTGACCAGGTGAAAATATGCAGTGCATCAGCTGCCACCCCCTGCCTCGTAATATACTCCTGCACTTCCCTGGTGCCCGGAGTGCCCATGTATGTTTCCCTGATCTGGATAGGTGTTTTCAGAATATAGGGTTTGCACGAAGGAATTGCTGCCACTGCTCTTCTGGCACCTTCGAAAAGGGCTTTGCGTGTTTCCTCAAACGGATACAACACGGCTGCTTCACGGGCAAGACCTTTCTTCACAGGAACAGTTACAACATTGTTTCCGAAGAATTTCCTTGCTTCACGACACAGGGCTTCATCTCCTGTTACCATTATGACCGGCACTCCGTAATACCCGGCTATAGCGGCATTCTGCGCAATTTCGCCTGATTCCACTCCATTGTACCAGTAACGGTTTTCGGTTTTCGATGATTGCGTGTGATTGAGGATCCCGTCCGGCGTTCCCATCATAGCATGAAAGCCGAGCAGGATCATTCCGGTAAAGGAGGAATCAAGCTCTGAAAGGTTCCCTGCACCCGGTCGTGGCTTCCCGGTAATGTATTTTGCCCCGGGCACCATCAGGTGAGGAATAATGCATTGCGAGCCGTGCCCGTCCAATACGGTTATGTCCTTTATTCCGGCTTCATGAAGGCCATTGATCACTGCTGCAAGGTCGCCCATGAAATACTCGCACGCCTGAATATTCAGAGGCGTATCCTTTGATCGCGTCTGATCGAATTTGTAGACTCCGCTGATGCCCTCCAGATCAGTATTTATGTAGATCTTCTGGGCATTCATCACCGCTGAAATGAAAACACAAAACAGAAGAAATGAAATCCTGACCATGCAATATGTTTTCCTCATAAGTCCTTTAATTTTAAGCAATGGGGTTGATAGGTTTGCTCAATATTAAAAAAATATCATGACATTATTCTTTTTACTTCTGCACAATTTTAAACTCCCTTACGACAGTCTTCGATTTACCGTCATTTTCTGCCTTCACAATTATTTTATTATGTGAAGCATTAAGCCCGAACTGCTCGAGGAACAGGCCCGGTGCACTTTCAGGAATTATTTTATCGTTTATGATAATTTTTGCACCCGGCTCTGAATAAACCATCACTTCAACCGTGCTGCCTGATGTAATTTCAGTATTTTCAGCCGGGTTGGTCTGAACATATAAAGAAGGAGATTCTTCCAGGTGCAGAAGTTCATTGATGAGAAGCTTTTTTGCATTTTCAAGCACATCGGGATCATAAGTCCTGTGGGCAAAGTCAAACACAACACGACCTGCAATCTCTTTCCCTCTCTGCTTCGGATCGATCCAAAGAAACTTTGACCCGAGAGAATTTTTAAGCTGTGAAATTTTATCTTCAAGCATCCTAAGGTATTCATAGTCCTGGATGCCGTTTCGCATTTCCTCCCACCTGAGTGCATTCATGAAACCGTCCTTCGAAGGGTAAACATGCCAGCCGTCGCCGATGTGCTGACCGACAGCATGCAGGGGATCATCGGTCCACTGGTTCCAGCCCCAGTGCAGGTAACCAGTGGCGTCATACTTGTAATTCAGCCAATGCATTATCCTGGAGTCAATCAGGGGAACATCAATTGTCTTGTTTGGGAAAAGGCTTCCCTGGAAAATACCAACGGTGTAGAACCAGAGCTCATGCCCGTCGTTCTGCCATTCCCTGTATTTCGGGTACCAGTTGGCAAAATGATCAAGTTTGGGAATTGCGAGCTCCAGCTGATCGATCACCATCGTCGATTCAAGAGCATTGAAACGCCTGAGATCCGGAGCATACAGGTGCACCAGTTCTGATGCCTGGTTATACGATACAGCATTATGAATCGAAGGCTCGTCCCGTATTCCAAAGATTGTTTTTTCAAGCCATCCTTTCGCCCTCAGATGCTCCTGGAAAGCAGGGAGAAGCTGAGGAAGCACGTCCCTCCCTGCCATTGTGCTTACCTTTCCGTTTTCTGCGTCCCTGACCTGGTAATCGTTAAGATACGCTTTTGTACCTGCCCAGCGAAGCTTGCCGAAATTGGCGATCTCACCCGTTTCAAGGATGTCCATTTTCCCTGTATTCCAGAACACATCTGCAACCTGGTCAAACCGTGAGAAGTCAAATGTGAATTCAGAGCTGTCATTTACAGTTATGCCGATGCTTCCAAACGGCACCTGGAACGCATTCTGCCTGTGCTCCGCAAAATTCTGCGCTATTTTCCCGAGCATGGCAAACCATTCCGGCGAATATGCCTCCCTTATGCCATAGATCTTTCCGAAAACTGATGTATTGTACCATTCCACAATATCAAGATGCCTTTCAAACGGAAGTACAAGTGGGAAGACCTTTACAGAGAGAGGCAGTGATCTCGTTTCATTGTTCAGCTTCACTGAAATGCTTCCGGTATACTCCCCGGCTTCAGCATTTCCAGGAATGCTGACGGTAAGCCAGACAGCTTTATATGTTTTTGGCTTAATCTCCATCTCCTTCTCTTCCATAAGATAATCGGGGAAATCAGCCGGCGCCTTGCGAATGAGATGATCGGAAGGCTGGTTGGGTGTATTTTCGGTAAGAGGAATGCTCCCTACAAAATTCCATTGCACTGAACCGGCGAGCACCCGGCCTGAATTACTCTTCAGCTCAGAAATCTGCACAGAAGCTTTCCCTCCTGATTTTCCGGGAGTGATGAAAAACTGCCCTGACAGAATCTCTCCCTTTATTCCGAAAAGGTTCACGGAATCATGAACAGGAGGAAGCCTGTAGCCGTCCTCAAAAACTCGCACCATGTCGCTTACACCGGAAAGTTTAAACGACTGGCAAAACGATCCTGTGAAATGAAACAGGATAATAACTGCAATCAATAAAGAAAGGTTCTTTTTCATTTTATTCCGTTTTTAGTTTCAGAGCTCCGCACAGTTTTTCTCTCGGGCTGTCTCTTTCATAATAAGGCTCCGTTGCTGCATAATACATACCGGTGGACTGATCCACATAAATCATTGCAGGATCGCCTATTGGCCCGGGTATTGCTTTCAGAATATGGTTCCGCTTCTTAAGGTCTTCAATAACTCCTTTATCTGCAATGTCATAAACATCGAGAGCTCCGATCTTAAACAGCCTCTTTGAAGGATCTGGCGAGGTGTTGAATGAATCTTCAGTATGGTAGGTATATAGTCTGGGTGCTTTCAATGCTTCCTTCGGCTTCATTCCGAATTCGACACAATCAAGAATAAGCTGGACGGCAGCCTGGTCTTGCATGTCACCGCCGGCGATGCTCATTACTATGACCGGTTTCCCGTCCCTGAGGACGATTGTCGGAGTAAGAGTGATCCGCGGTCTTTTGCCAGGCTGAATGCAATTCGGGTGTCCTTTTTGAGTGTTGAAAGTAGTGAGCCTGGTGTTATGTGCAATTCCCAGGTCCATGCATATACCGTAGTCCCCGTTTGCACTGGGTGTGGCAGCGACGGCATTGCCCCATTTATCGACAACTGCACAGGTAGTAGTGCCGTGTTCACCCGGCCAGTATTCACCCGGGCCGGTGTATGCGACCATGTTATACGGATCGCCGGGACGAATCTCCATTGAAGCTGAAGACATGTCGATGAGCTGATATCTTTTTTCCGAATATTCATCTGAAAGAAGCTGATTCACAGGAACATCAACGAAGACAGGATCGCCATAATATTTGTCCCGGTCCGCATAAGCCAGCTTCATTGCTTCCGCAACAACATGGGCATAATCTGTCGAGAAAAAACCCATGGATTTCAGGTCGAAATGCTCAAGAAGATTAAGGGATTGCAGAAGAACCGGTCCCTGTGTCCAGGGGCCGCATTTGTAAATATCATATCCCCTGTAGCCGACAGTCACAGGCTCTTCAACCAGGGTTGTATGTGCCTCCAGATCGGTTTTCCTGAGATATGCGCCGGAGCTGACATAATAATCATTAAGCTGATCTGCAATATCTCCCTTATAGAAGCGGTCCCTGGCAGCAAGGATCTTTTCTTCTCTTGTCCCCGGGGTATTTTTCTCTGTTTCAATTAACCTCCTGAAAGTCGATGCAAGGGCAGGATACCATTCTTCACCACCCTGGTCAAGCAGCCTCAGTGTCGGTGCAATAACCTGTTCGAACGACATTGTTCCTTTAAGCTCGAGGGCTTTCAGAAGAGTGCTGATGAGGCTCGGCACTGTTGAGACTTTTATTCCCTCTTTTTCAATAGGGATCCCTTTTTGCAAGAAGCCTGCTATGGCAGTGCTGTCGAGCGGAGCCCCGCCCATTCCATTGAGGACGGTTACTTTCTGTGTCTTTGCATCATAATACATAAATGGCACTTCACCGCCAATGCATGTGCTGCCGAAATCAGAGACCGTGAGGTTAAAGACAGTTGCGACCCCGGCGTCAGCGGCATTGCCGCCAAGGCTTAATATTTCCAGTCCGGCCTGAACTGATGGTTCCGGCCCTGCGGCGACAATGCCTCCGTTTCCTTCAGCAAACCATTTGATCTCAGGCGTCGAACAACCGGTAACAACACTCATTATAATACATGCTCCGAGAAGCAGGAAATACTTTCTTGTTTTCATCAGCGGTCAATTTGTTTCAGGTATTCTTTCCTGAGGTCCATTACCTTCTCCCTTTTTTCACCTGGTGCTTTTTCGGTGTAAGTTCCACCGAGGCCATAGCAGCAAAAACCACCTGATGCAATTCCAAGGGAAACAGCATCGATAATATCGAGATGACCCGGTTTTTTGGTTTTCAGCTGCATTGCTGCAGATGCTATCACTCCACCCGCAAAATTATCTCCGCAGCCGGTGGTATCGCCTCTCAGCTCGGGACGGCATTTCATGTCACTTTTTACTTTTTCGGAGACCGGCAGTTTCACAAGCTTGCTTTTCCTGAAAAATCTGCCCTCCGACCATGCCCAGACATCTTCCGGTCCGTTTGTTATGATGAATGAAGACACATTCGAAGAACCGAAAAACAGCGCTGCATTGCTGAGAGTATCCTGACCGCTTATCCTCAAGGCTTCAACCTGGTCCATTATCAATATATCTATAAGTCCGAAGCTGGCCTTAGACTTTCCCAGGGGCCATGGCTTATGAGGTGACTGCTTTTCATTCCTGAAATCGAAGACCGTATTCACCACCGTGATGCAGTTCCGTTTTTTCGCCTTTTGAAGAAGTTCGGTAAGATTATCATGAACCTGGGGAACAAGTGCTGTTCCTCCGAAACAAACAATATCCGAATTGAAAAAATCGTCTGAAAGCATGTCCGGTGAATAATCCCAGGCGGCACCGATATTGTTCACGAATGTCCTTTCCCCCTGCCTGTTATTGTAGTGAGGATCGGAAAAAACGTCTGTAAAAGGAGTTGCTCTTGATGAGGAAGGGAGATAATGCGAACTATCGAGAGGTGTATTCTTTATTATACGAAAAATCAGCTCGGAAGTTTCATCTTTTCCCGAAATTCCGAAGAATCTGACCTCAAAATCGTCTTTTTCCAGCATTTGTGATGCATGAATAAGCGAAACCAGTGAAGGTCCCCCCACATTGAAGCCTGCCGGACGGGCACCGTCTGAGATATCCTTCAGTATCTGTTCGAAGGAACATCCGGAGAATTTTTCGAGCTCTTCGGTAAACACCAGCTTGCCCGGATCCAGCCCCCCATCCCCGGTTTTTTTTGAAAGATATTTCCTGAATGCACTGCTTTCAAAAGAGACTTTATCATATAGAAAATCGCAGAGCGCGCAACCTGTTCCTGAAATTGTAATTTTCTTTAAACTCATGACTTCAAATCCTATATAAAATAATCAGAACTTATCTTCCACAATAACTTCTATTTGATGAACCCTGCTTTCACCCGGTTCGAGCACAGGGAGCATATTGCTTTCCCTGAGAAGCTTACGATTCTTTCCCGGAGTATTGCATGGTTCGAGACCGAGGACATAATCGCCCTGACCCATATTTTTCCACTGGACCAGGTATGGCAGAGTGTCGGTTTTGAACCTTATGCCGAGGGATATTCCAGGTTTTCTGTTCTGCAGTGTGGCCGATGCAAAGCCATCACCTCCGGCTTTCATCAGGTGATCGAATACCTGTTCCCTGAAACCTGCCTGAGGCACAGTGAATTTTCGTATTGAGCTGAGCCCTTTCTCAGCATTCTCATCCCTTGGGGTGGTATTGGCAGGATCAATAATCAACTCTGCATTCTCATCAAGGAGAGGATAACCAAGATTCATGTGATAAAGAATCGTAAACGGGCTTCGGCCGGATCCGAAATTTGTAACAGTATCTGTAATCCTGATCCTGTTTGTACCCATAACCGACATAACCTCTCTCTCAAGCCGGAGCTTATGCCCGAACATGAAACCTTCTTCAGCCACACCCCTGACTTTAATGATATACTGATCACCATTCCATCCTGAAAGGTCACAAACCTGTTTTGCCGGGATGGTCGAGTATCTTCCATGAAGGCCAAGCTCTTCACCGCTGTCATTCACAGGAGCTCCCAGGTATGTAAGTCCGCATGTCGTTAGCAACCCTCCATTGAATGTGTGAAGCCAGCCTGCTCCGTCGTGTTCGTAAAATGACGGATGTGTTTCCGAATTGCATGTAAGAAAGACCAGGTTGATGCCTTTGAAGCTGGCGCGTGAAATATCCATTCCCCTGTCTGGCAGGACCGTATACACAAGTCCGCTGCCGGAATCAATATCAATGCATCTCATGTTGCGTCCCCAGCCGTCGGACAGAACATAATGCCGGGTGCCGCAGAGCTGCGAATGGTTGCCCGTATACTTAAGAAGATCGTTTTTTCCCATTTCGGTTCAGGTTAATTTTCAGGTTAATGAATCATCTGATGTCCGATATTTTAAGTACCCAGGCATACTGGCACGGAACATCGGAATATGGAAGTGAAACCGGCATAACAACGATCCCGTCACCGCTTTTTTTCCAGATGAGCTCCTTACCGGTACCGAGCATTGTCACCTTTGTCGATGAAGTAGCCGGCACACCTTTTATAAGGATCTGTTTATCCGGATATTTTGGAAGGATCGCGAAAAGGTCCGAACCTTTCTTAGTAAAAAAGACCTCTTTGACTGCCATTCCGGGTTCGGGGCTAACTGTCTGTTTCAGGATAAAATCACCACCCAGGTAACGGATCTTGTGCAGTTTTTTATATTCCAGGGCTTCTATTATGTTCCCTTTGCTCCACTGAACAGGATTCTTCCACTGGCGCGTACCGTAGATCGCCTCTCCGTTCACTTTGAGCCAGTTACCCATCTGCAGCAGGCGTTCCTGCATAATAACCGGTATTTTGCCGTTACCGTCCGGGCCTATGTCGAGCAGAAGGTTACCTCCATGACTGACCACATCGGCAAGCAGAAGTATAAGTGTCTGAGGAGTATTGTAATCTTCGATGTCTTCGTTCCTGTTATAGCCGAAGGAAATGCCTATGCCGCGCGTTTCCTCCCAGGGCCTGTTAATATTTCCTGATCCGCCATATTCAGAGGTGAGGAAAGTGCCGTGTGTCCGTCTTACGTCTTTTCCCCAGCGGTCATTCACAAGAATTTTATCCTTTACAGGTGACTCATTGTAAATCCATGCGAGCAGCTCGGGAGCTTTCCACCTGTCGGCATTGATTTCCCAGTCGCCGTCGCTCCAGAGGATATCAGGCTGATAGGTGTTAATAAGATCCTTAATCTGCGGAAGAAAATGTTCAGTGACATACCGATCTGTATCGCTCAGCCAGAGAGGATTATACCATTCATAAAGCGAATAATAGAGGCCGAACTTCACATCTGTTTTTCTGACTTCTTTCTCAAGATCGCCGACAAGATCCCGATGCGGGCCATTGCTGACGCTGTTCCAGGGGAAACCCCATGTTTTGTCAGCTTCTTTGCTTGGCCAAAGTGCATAACCATCGTGGTGTTTTGAAGTAAGAACAATGTACTTGGCTCCTGCGTCTTCGAAAAGCTTTGCCCAATCGGCAGGATTGAAATCTTCTGCCTTGAACATCTCACCGAAATTATAATATGAAAAATGCTCCCCGTATTTTTTCCTGTGGAAATCGTAAACAGCTGTGGGGGAAGGATTGCCATTACCGCTCAGGTTCCTGGTTACCAGCCAGTCCTGGTACCATTCGGAGTAGACTCCTTTAGGTGTCCAGGCCGGTACGGAATACGGTCCCCAGTGAATGAATATTCCGAATTTTCCATCTGAGAACCATTGCGGCACAGGCCGGCTGTCAAGCGATTCCCAGTTTGGTTCATATTTCTTCTGACCGTTCGCTGCAAGGGAGCATAGGAGAAGAAATGAAATGAG
>DATGWQ010000064.1:0-35808 GCA_035299385.1 Bacteroidales bacterium
ATTCCTTAAACAACTCCAGCTGCCTGTCCGCATTGTCCTCAGTTTCGAGGTTGGAAATTGTAACACCCAGCAGTCTTATCCTGGTGTTCTGCAGGTCGAGTGACTTCCTGATCGAGGTAACTTCCCTGTGCAGGGAATTAAAATCCTTTATATAATTCGGAACTGTTTTGCTCCTTGTCAGCTGCCTGAAATCCGAGAATTTTATCTTAAGCGTCAATGTTCTCCCGGTGGTGCCGGCATGTTCAATCCTTTCCATAAGCTCCTTCTCGAGCTTGTACAGTTCGGTAATTACCTCGAACTGAGTCGTCAGGTCTTTTTCGTATGTCAGTTCCGTTCCGATTGACTTCCTTTCCCAGTCTGGTTCCACCGGCCGGTCATCCTTCCCCCTCACGATATCATAAAAGAATGCTCCTGACTTTCCGAAATTCCTTACAAGGGAAACAAGGTCCCATTTCTTCAGGTCAGCCCCGTTGTGTATTCCCAGCTTGTGCATCCTCTCAGCCGTTACTTTCCCGATGCCATAAAACTTTTCGACCTTGAGCTCATCTATAAATTTATCGGCATCCTTTGGTTTAATCACGAAAAGACCGTCGGGCTTATTAATGTCAGAGGCTATTTTTGCAAGGAACTTGTTGAATGAAACACCTGCCGATGCAGTAAGGCCTGTTGTGGCTTTTATCTCCTTCCTGATTGTTTCAGCGATGAGAGTTGCCGAGCAGATATTTTTTTTATCAATGGTAACATCCAGGAAAGCTTCATCTATCGATAACGGTTCAACGAGCTCTGTGTATCTTTTGAAAATCTCATGGATCATTCCCGATATCTCCTGGTATCTTTCAAAATTATGACGCACGAATACCAGGTCCGGGCAGAGCTTTTTAGCTGTTACCGAGGGCATTGCAGACCTTACTCCGAATTTCCTTGCTTCATAGCTTGCAGCAGCGACAACGCTTCTTGGCCCGCTCCCTCCGACTGCAACAGGCTTTCCCCTCAGCTCAGGATGGTCGAGCTGCTCCACGGAAGCAAAGAATGCATCCATGTCGATATGGATAATCTTCCTCATCAGCATAAAAAAACAGAACAAATCTATCAAGAAAATCCTTTGATATCTGAAGAACATTAACCAACATTGCAGGATTATACTGACTGAACTTTTTCCGCAAGAGTGACCGATAAAAAAAATAAGCTGTTTGCAATCATCCTGAACAGGCACAGGAAGTGGGGCCTCATGCTTTCCCCTTACATAATCACCGAAGAAGAGGATGGAAGCTTTTACAGGCTGACTGAATGCCTTACTCCATTTCCGAATACCGATACTGTCCACACCCTGAGCGATGAAGAAAGGGAAATAGTCAGGATCATAAACGAGTATACCGACAGGGAACTGTTCAGGCTGTTTTCACGGGATAAGAACGTCATGGATTTCCTGGAAAAAGCAGATGCTGAAAAAATTGAAAAATTCATCCGTCCTTATATTGAAAGAAGGATGAATAAAGTTCTTGCAATTGCACGTGGAGAGAGTATTCCTGTTTTTCTCCGGAAGATGCAGATAGCTACCCTGCATCCTGACGATCTGCTTATGCTTATGCCTGAGAATGCCGTTCCGGTTTTCAGGTTCATAAGGACTGATGAAGAAACGCGATACAGCCTGAGCCTCGAATCAGCAGGTAAAAAAGTGGATCTGAAGTCATGTCCCACAGAAATTCTCAGCATATCGCCTTGCATAATAAGGCAGGACAATAAAATATTTTTCATCAGCGAAATTGACGGATCGAAGATCAGGCCTTTCCTTTCAAAAGACAGCATAGTGGTCCCGAAAAAGAATGAGCTTCAGTATTTCAGGACATTCGTACTTAATGCCGTCAATAACTTCAAAGTTGAATGTTCAGGATTTACGATCATAAATAAAGAACCATCAGGAGAGGCCGTGCTCGATGCCGTTGAAGGGATAAGGGGACCATCCCTGTTACTCACCTATGATTACGAAGGAATAAAAATAAGAGCCGACGATCCATCTGCGAATTTTACATTGTTTGAAAGATCAGGAAACGAATACGTCTTCAAAAAATATACACGCGATTTCGGATGGGAGAAGAAATGCCGTGATGTCCTGGGGGAATTCGGGTTCTTTTCAGATGATGAAGTCAATTTCTTCGCTGTTTCCGATGATGCCCGGAAAAGAGATGATATGTACTACCTGGTTGAAAGCGTAAACAGGTATTACGATGAACTGAATGAAGCAGGATTCAGGATTTCAGGAAAGCTCGGTGAAAAATACAACCTGCTGCCTGTGGAAGTTGAAATGAGCAGCGAGCTGGTCAATGACTGGTTTGACCTGAGAGCAGTGGTCGGTATCGGTGAATGGAAAATTCCTTTCATACGGTTCAGAAGGAACATTCTTGAAAATATCCGTGAGTATATTCTCCCCGACGGCACTGTTGCAATTCTTCCCGAAGCCTGGTTCACAAAATACAGGAGTATTTTCGAGCTTGGGGACATTTCGCATGACGAATTCAGGCTGCATAAACAGCATTTCTCCCTTCTTACAGACACTCTTTCTGAAGAACCTCGAGGTTATGAACGGCTTCGGAAGCTTCTTGTTCCCGAACAATTGCCGGAGATCCCAAAACCGGAAGGTCTCCGTTGCGACCTGAGAAAATACCAGGCAGAAGGCTTGAACTGGCTTATCTTTCTTCAGAATGCAGGACTGGGGGGTTGTCTCGCCGACGACATGGGCCTTGGAAAAACAATCCAGACACTTGCACTGCTTCAGAGCAACAGGGAAAACCTCTCTCCTCCCCTTCAGTTCGCAGGGAACCAGGCTGATCTTTTCAGCAGCGTGAAAGGAAGGCTGACCTCGTTGCTGATTGTACCTGCATCGCTGGTTTATAACTGGGAAAATGAAATAAGAAGGTTCGTTCCCGGAATGCGGGTTTACAGCTACAAGGGAAATCAAAGAATGAAATCCACATCATATTTCAGCGAATTTGATATAATACTTTCAAGCTATCATACTATAAGGCAGGATATTGAGATAATAAGCAAATTCAATTTCCATTATATTATCCTCGACGAAAGCCAGGTTATCAAGAACCCGGCTTCGATGCTCTACAAAACTTTCCAGAGGCTCGGGTCTGATTTTAAGCTGGTCCTCACAGGCACGCCGGTCGAGAATTCTCTTACAGATCTCTGGACCCAGCTGAATTTCGTTAATCCCGGACTGCTTGGCGAGCTTGCATTTTTCAGGAGGGAATTCGCCACTCCCATTGAGAAGCAGGGTGACGACGAGAAGGAAGAGAAACTGAAAAAAATAATTAAACCTTTTATTCTCAGGCGGACCAAGGACATGGTTGCAAGGGATCTTCCGCCAATAACGGAGCAGATTGTCTATTGCGACATGACGGAAGAGCAGGAGAAGCTTTATGAAGAGGAAAAATCAGCGGTAAGGAACAGCATCCTCAGGAATATTACCAGTGAAGGAATTGAAAAGTCCGCTATTGTCGTACTGCAGGGTCTAATGAGGCTGCGCCAGATCTCAAACCATCCTGCCATGGCTGTGGAAGATTATGCTTCAGGATCGGGAAAGTTCGAAACTGTGACGGATGATATCAGCAGCGTCATCGCAGAAGGTCATAAGATACTTGTTTTTTCATCATTTGTAAGGCACCTCGACCTTTTTGCAGGAGAGTTAAACAGGCGCCGAATAGGTTATTCAATGCTGACGGGAGCCAGCACCAACCGCGAACAGATTGTCAATTCTTTCCAGCATGAATCCGACAGAAAAGTATTCCTGATCTCTCTGAAGGCGGGCGGCGTAGGGTTGAACCTGACAGCAGCTGACTATGTTTTCATCCTTGACCCATGGTGGAACCCGGCTTCGGAAACACAGGCCCTAAGCCGTGCCCACAGGATAGGCCAGGATAAAAGCGTTTTTGTCTACAGGTACATTACAAGCAACAGCATTGAAGAGAAGATCAGCAGGCTCCAGGAGAAAAAGTCGAAGCTTGCAGAGACGTTCGTATCCGGCGCTAATCCTTTGAAGGATGTCGATGTGGAGGAGATATTGAATCTGCTGTAATCTCTCGTCCTCCCCTGAAGTGAGATTGTTTCCGTTGTCCTCTCCCCAACATCCCTGAAGTGGCATTGTTTCACGTCGACCTCTCCCCAACATCCCTAAAGCGGTGTTGTTTCCATCGACCTCTCCCCAACATCCCTGAAGCGGTGTTGTTTCCATCGACCTCTCCCCAACCCCTCCCCTAAAGCGGGAGGGGCTTGATCTCAAATAAAATATTCCTTTAGAAAAGAGTTCTAATAGCTACTGAGGTCGACGGAATGAAAAAAAGGTGCCCTTCCGGACACCTTTTATTTTGAGTGAATGAGAATTTAATCAATAATTCTCCCTCTCCACATAATGTGTGTGAAGCAGCTCATGTGACTTATGGCTGTTGGGCTTGTCGAGGAACTCCTTATATATTGCAATCACTTCAGGATTCTCGTGCGATTTCCTCAGAACCATATGCTCGTCTTCTGAATAGATGGCAGCCATACGTTTTTTCCTTATCTCCATGCTGGTCGGTATTGGCTGGCCTCCGCCACCGATGCAACCACCGGGGCATCCCATGATCTCGACAAAATGATACCCGGCTTTGCCGCTCCTGGTCAGCTTCATTATCTTATCAGCATTTGCCAGCCCGTGGCCAATCGCCACCTTAAGCTCGGCACCTTCAAGGAATTGCCATTCCGGAATGCATCCTTCGATCTTTACCGTTGCTTCCTTCACTCCATCCATACCCCTTACCGGAGTAATATTCAGGTTCTTGAAGGGAACTTCACGTCCGGTTACGATCTCATAAGCTGTACGAAGAGCCGCTTCCATTACACCCCCCGTAGTGCCAAAAATAACGGCAGCGCCGGTTGAATCGCCCATTACCGAATCGTATCTTGCTTCTTCGAGATTCCTGAAGTCGATGCCTGCCTGTTTGATCATTACAGCAAGCTCGCGTGTGGTAAGGACAAAATCGACATCCTTGTATCCGCTTGACCTCATTTCAGGCCTGTCGGATTCAAATTTCTTGGCAACACACGGCATTATCGATACTGAAACGATCTTTGAAGGATCGAGATTTCTCCTCTTTGCATAGAATGTTTTTGCCAGGGCGCCGAACATCTGCTGCGGGGATTTGCAGGTTGAAAGATTTGGAAGGAACTCAGGGTATTTATGTTCGATGAACTTTATCCAGCCCGGAGAACATGACGTAAACATCGGAAGGGATATGTTCTTATCCCCGTCGACCAGGGCTTTTTTCAGCCTTACCAGAAGCTCGGTTCCTTCTTCCATAATCGTGAGGTCGGCGGTGAAGTCAGTATCGAGCACCGAGTCGAACCCCAGCTGTTTGAGGGCGTTTACCATTTTGCCGGTCACCCTTTCTCCCGGATCATAGCCCAGGTCCTCACCAAGCGCAACCCTGACTGCCGGAGCAGTCTGGACAACTACATGCTTTTCGGGATCATAGATAGCATCCCAAACCTGGTCGATGTACGTCTTTTCCACAAGTGCGCCGGTCGGGCACCGGTTGACGCACTGGCCGCAGTTGGAGCATACCACATGGCTCATCGGCCTGTTGTGGAATGAGGATATCTTCTGATGTGCTCCCTTGTTCGAGACTGCTATTGCAGAGACATACTGCAGCTCAGCGCATGTCCTCACGCAACGCTGGCAACGGATGCATTTGCTGTCATCCTTGATGAATGACGGGGAAGACCTGTCGATGGTATAATTCTTATCTTCGACAAGGTCGAGCAGTATATGATCCCCGAAAGCATACTCGTTGGCAAGCGACTGCAGCTCGCAATTCTGATTTTTGTAACATTTGGTACAATCTGACCTGTGCTCCGAGAGCAGAAGCTCAACTATATGTTTACGCGCATTACGCACCTTCAGGGTATTGGTATTGATTTCCATACCCTCGAAAACAGGAGTGGCACATGATGCAATGAGAGTCCTGGCGCCTTTCTGTTCTACAACGCATACACGGCAGTTCCCGGCAACACAGAGGTCATCGTGATTACAGAGAGTCGGTATGTTAATATTCAGTTTTTTGGCTGCAGCCAGAACTGTGGTTCCCTCTTTTACAGAAACCTTCTGATTATTTATTGTCAAGTTTATCATAATTCTTTGAGGCTTTTGTTAGTAGATGATCTCTTCCCTGAAATTCCCGACTATCGTCCTGAAAGCATTTCCGACCGATTGGCCAAGACCGCATTTGGCTGCTATCTTCATGGTATCCGCAAGCTTAACAAGCTCATTCAGATATGAAGATTGTACTTCGCCTTTTTTCACTTTTTCGATACCCTTGAGCAGCTGCTGGCATCCCACTCGGCACGGAGTGCATTGTCCGCATGATTCTTCAGCAAAGAAGTCGAGGTAGTTATGAAGTACGTTGTACATTGATCTTGAGCTGTTGAAAAGCTTCATCGAACCACCTGTGGGAACACCTTCAAATCCGATGATTGTCTCGGTGAATTTTTTCCTTGGCACACAAAAACCCGATGCACCGCCAACCTGGACGGCTTTGGTATCGCCGTCACCGAATTCGTCAACAAAATGCTGGACAGTCATTCCAAGCTCGAGCTCAAAGATGCCCGGAGTCGGTGTATCGCCCGATACGGAGAAAACTTTTGAACCTCTCGAATCCTTTGTACCCAGCTGCACAAACTGTTCAGCTCCATGGACCATTATCATCATGGCTGTGACAAGCGTCTCGACATTATTGATAGATGTAGGCTTGTCAAAAACACCGGAAACTGTCGGGTATGGAGGCTTATTCCTCGGCTCACCGCGCTTTCCCTCGATCGATTCGAACAACGCACTTTCCTCGCCGCATATATAAGCTCCGCTTCCCATCCTGTATTCTATGCTGAAATCGAACCCCAGCTCTTTACTGAGCTTGTGAAAGTCGTCGAGCTCGATCATCAGCTTCGCCAGAAGATACCTGTATTCACCGCGCAGGTAAACAATACCCTGTTTTGCACCAATGGCTTTTCCTGCTATCAGCATGCCGCCATATACCTTATAAGATACGCGATCGAGAATTTCACGATCCTTGAATGTTCCGGGTTCGCCTTCATCAGCGTTGCAGACGACATATTTTACCGGCTCTTTCTCAGCGGCTGTATACTTCCATTTCAGACCCGTAGGAAAACCTGCTCCGCCACGGCCTTTCAGACCCGAATCAAGCACTGCCTGTATGATTTCAGCACTTGTCATTTTGCTAACTTTTGCGAGAACCTCCTTTGCATCGATCTTTTCGAAGATGAGGTCAACTTTATTCAGTCCTTTGTTTTTCATTTTCGTGCCGGATTTATTTTCTCATATAACCTTTGATGATTTCAGTTACCTTCTCCGGAGTAAGCTCCGTATATGGCATGTCGTTGATCAGTATGGCCGGGGCCTTATGGCACCATCCAATACAATTCGTTTCGAGAAGGCTGAACTGCCTGTCAGGTGTAGTCTCCCCCACTTTGATCTTGAGAATGTCCTCAATCGTGTGAATAATGTCAATTTTCCCTTTCATTGAGCATGTGATCGTTTTGCAGATCCGTATCACATACTTTCCTCTGACCTGTGTGTCGAGAAAGGTGTAAAATGAAGCTGTCCCGTAAACCTCGGCTGCTGAAATGTCGAGCTCCCTGGCAACTTCAACCATAGCCTCATCCGTAAGGTAATTGTGCTTTTGAACAATTCCCTGCAAAATAGGCATAAGGCTCTTTCTCTCACGACCATGTTTGTCGGACAGTTCCTTAATTAAATTTCCTACCTGGTACATTTTTGTTTGGTTTTTAGTAATGAATTTGTTTAATTTTTTAAGAAGTTTTTGTGGTAAAAACCTTCTGTTATTTTATTAACAAAAAGTGCTGTTAATTTAATAACAATACTTTCTTAAAAAAGTGGGTAAATGTCATTCTTGGTTATTTAGAATGAAACTAAAAAAGAGGAGTGAATTGTAAGTTATGCCGTGAAGTTGTCCCGGACCCGGTCCTGAGGCTACCTTGTTTTTGTTACCAGTATAGTACTCAGCAGCTTAATACTGCCGGGATCGGAATAATCGTACTGGTATAAGCCTTCGTCCGCTATCATTATCAGCAGATCGCCGACTGGAATCACATCATTGGCATTAATGGCAGGGTAGGCATATTTAAGGTTTGCTGAAACAGTCCTGGGATTTGAAGCATCATATATTTTCAATCCTGCGGATCCGTCACATATGAAAAGCAGGTTCCCGTCTTTTCCGAGTCCGTGGGGATTGGTCATCGAGTATGAGGTTACGAGAGAAGGTGCAGAAACGTTCTTTATATTGACTACATCGAGTGAATTGACATTACCGCCACAACCTGTGCCCGATCGCAGGGTGACGAATGCCAGCGTGTCATCCACGATCACCGGGTCGCAGCTCCGCACATGATTATATGTCGATTTCAAAACCGGTGATACCGGGTTGCTGATATCAAAGATCCTCATCCCGGTGGTGGTGCCCATGAACATATTCTTCCCGGTGATGAACATTGTTTCAATCCCCCATCCTGCCGACATATTAAACATCTCCGAGGGGTTTGTTTTAGTTGTAATATCAAGCAGGTGAAGTGTTGAATTATCAAGGAGGTAAAGAATATTGTCCTTTAGTCCGAATCTTGCCATCGATCCCCCTATCCCGACACCGCCCGAAGAAACTCCGGAGGATGCATTAGAAGAATAGTTCGCCAGGGCGCTATAAAAAGAGCCGTCCAGTCTTACTCCAGCAACCGGGTAAATAACAGGCTGATCGTATACCCTCTCCTTTATCGTTTTCACCTCCCAGCTGGCAACAACTCCTTTCTCCCTGTCAACATAGCCGGCCGGAAGCTTGCTGTCTGCCAGGGGAGGTGTTACATACGGGAAAATGTCTTTTAATCTCCCCTTTTCCTGTATGTTATCCGGGTTTTGAACATCCAGAACAACAAGATCCATGAAACTGTCTGCATACAGTATATTTCCTGAGATCACCATGTCAGCTATGCCGGGGACCTTCACAAATGATATTTTTTGCGGCGATGAAGGATTTGCATTATCATATATGTGTATCCCCCTGAACTCTTCTATGATAAAAATGAAGTTGTCCTTGAAATAGATCTTCCCCGGATTTTCAAGGTCCCTGACTGATTCAGTTGTGATCGGTTGCCTGAATTCTTCATATGTCATGTAAACGGGAGCATTACCCCTGTATTCCCTGTAACTGGAGTCCTCACAGGAATAAAGAAGAGTCAAAAGAAGAAGAGGTATTATCTTTTTCATCGGTGTCGTTTTATAATTCTTTAACAAAAATCATGCTAATCTGTACCGGAAATAAAATAAAATAACAATTCATTTGGAATGATTTTTGTTAATTCATTAAGCGGTAATCTTAAACTGGCAGAATGAAAAAAATATTACTTCTCATCTCAATCCTCCTTACAGCCAACATTTATCTCAGCGCACAGAAAGACAGGGATGCACTTTTTCTCAGGGATGGCAGCATCATCTACGGACGGCTGCAGGAAGTTACTTCCGAAACATACCGCATACGCATGTATGATGGCAGCATAATGGTCTATCCTGCAACACAGGTTGAAAAATATGTTGTGGTGAAAGACACTGTATTCCATGGAAGAAAGAAGAAAGGGTTTGGATTTGCGCTGGAATCAGGGCTGCTCATCGGGTCACAGGGAAGCAAGTACAATGCTCCTTTCAGCTTCAGCTTTCTTGCAGGATATACCGGTCTTACAAAGAATATAATGAGCATCGGGTCGGGTGTTGAATTCATCGGCAGGCCTTATACACCTTTATTTTTTGAATACAGGTACATAATGAGCGGGAAGAAAACAAGCCCTTTTGCATTTTGCAGGCTTGGGGGCCTTATCTCCCTGGGTGACGATGAAGATTATCCCGCTAATAATCAGGGGTACAATAACTATATACCCTTTGATTATAAAGGCGGCTTTTCAGCAGGCTTCGGTTCTGGCATATCCTGGACGAAAGAAGATTATGAAACATACCTCAGCTTTGCATACAGGTATGCCAAGACGAGCTATAAACAAAACGAGGGGCAATATAAAGTCGTGACTTACAGGAACAATCTTAACCGGCTCGAGGTCAAGCTTGGATTCAGATTCTGAACCGGTCGCCCAGCTTCTCACGGATCCAGTGATACCAGCTCTCAAGTCCGTCCCCCCTGGTGCATGAAATCTCAAAAAACGGCGCAACCGGGTTTAATCGCATGAGATCATTCCTGAAATCATCCATACTGAAATTTGTATATGGCAGCAGGTCGACCTTATTCAGAATGACTGCTTCTGCCTCCCTGAAAAGCATGGGATACTTGGCGGGCTTGTCATCACCTTCCGCAGTGCTCACCAGGGCTACTTTGAAGTTTTCTCCGAGATCAAACTGGGAAGGGCAGATCAAATTGCCCACATTTTCTATCAGGATGACATCGATCACCTCAAGATTGAAACTTCCCAGTGCTTTCGAGATGCTGTGAGAATCGAGATGGCATCCACCCTCTGTGTTGATCAGGGTTATCGGGATGTTGTATTTCTGAAGCCTCCGCGCATCCCTGTCGGTTGTGATGTCGCCCTCGATAACACCTATACGGAAATCAGCATCCAAGGATGCGATAGTCCGCTCCAGCAGAGTCGTTTTGCCTGCACCCGGGGAGCTGATAAAGTTTATCATCGCAACATGTTCCTTCCGGAGAAGATTCCTGACTTCCTCAGCTTTGTTCTGGTTGCGGTCGAGGATATTTTTCATTATCGTTATTTCCATAATTACTCCCCTTCGATTGATTTGACATATAATTCCTTTCCATTTACAATTTCAATGTCGTAAGAACCGCACCTGCCACATGAAAACAGGGTTTCATTCAGGCTGAACTCATTACCACACTCCCTGCATTTCAGGGCAACCCTGATCATTTCAATTCCGAGGAGGGCGTCACTGGCAACTGAATCCCTCACTGCTTCCCTGAAAGCAAACTCAAATATTTCTGGCACTATCTGCACCATCTCACCAAAGGTCACATTTACCTTCGTTACCCTGGAAAGATTTCCTTTCACGGCTGTTTCAATTACAATTCGTGAAAGGTCCTCCGCTATTCTTAATTCGTGCATCTCAGCATATTCTTGGCAACTGCAATCCTGAAGGCATATCGATGATACGGCTTCCGCCGACAGAAGTTTTCAGCCTTACAAGCCGCCTGTCGTCACTGATTATTTCACCTATCACTGCCGCTTTTCCGCAATTTTCAAATGACAGGAGATCAAGGATCTTCTCCGATTCTTTCATGTCTGCGACGATCAGCATTTTCCCTTCATTGGCCAGGTATAACGGATCGAATCCCAGCATTTCACAGATTGCCTTTACCGGCTCGTCGACCGGTACCAGGTCCTCTTCCAGCTGAATACCGAAACCTGTCATTTCGGTGAGCTCGTTAAGAACGGCAGCAAGTCCTCCCCTGGTTGCGTCGCGCATGAACTTAATCCCGCCGCACGTGTCCAACAACCGCGAAATAATTTCATTCAGACATGAGCAGTCGGAAATTACCGGGGAGGAGAAGTTCATATTATTCCTTGCCCCGAGAACTGCAATGGAGTGATTGCCGACCGGGCCATTGATGATCAGGATGTCGCCGGCTGCAATGCGCTTCCCCGTACCCATATCCGAACGGCCATCTTTGAAAATCCCTATACCTGAAGTTGTTATGAAGATCCCGTCGCACTTGCCTTTTCCGACAACCTTTGTATCTCCTGTAACTATTTTCACGCCCGCATTCTTTGCTTCCTCTGCCATAGAGGTTACGATATCTTTTAGCAATCTCATCCGGAATCCTTCTTCAATAATGAATGAAGCTGAAATAAAGAGGGGGTCAGCGCCGGAAACAGCGAGGTCATTTACTGTTCCGCAGACTGCCAGGTTCCCTATATTTCCACCGGGAAAGAATATCGGGTCCACTACATAAGCGTCGGTTGTGAATGCAAGCTTTCCAGGCTTATTTTCCAGCACAGCCGAGTCGGTCAGAGGATCCTGCATGCCGAATTCACAGGTAAAAAAGCTCCTTATCAGGTCGTGAGCCTGTTTTCCGCCATTGCCATGGCTCAGGGATATTGTCCCGTTCATATTGCTGTTCTGTACCTGTACCATGCGTTGCAGGAGCCTTCTGCAGATACCATGCATGCACCTGCCGGAGTTTCCGGGCTGCATGCTGATGAAAACAGCCTGCAGTCCGGAGGCCGCTTCAAACCGCGGAGTATTTCCGCGCAGATGCATGAATTATTTTCAGACCGCGATTCAGTTTTCACAGGAAAACAAAGATCCGCATCAAATTCACTGTATTGCTCTCTAAGTCTCAGGCCGCCGGATCCTATTATTCCGAGCCCCCTCCATTCAGAGTCACATTCTTCAAAAACATCATTCATTTTTGAACGGGCAATACTGTTGCCTGAGACTGTCACAGCTCTCTTGTATTGAATTTCTACTGAAAGCTTTTTGCTGTTTACCTGCTTCACAAGCATCAGTATGGACATAAGTATGTCCACAGGCTCAAAACCTGATACGACACATCCGGCGCCATATTTTGCCGGTATAAAATCGAATATTCCTGACCCGGTCACCGCCGCAACATGGCCCGGGCAGATGAAGCCATCGAGCCTGGTCCCGCCGGCGAGGATCGCTTCCATTGCAGGAGGCATCGTCTTGTGGGCACAAAGCACGAAAAAGTTTGAAGTATGATCCTTTTTCGCCTGGAGAACGGTAACAGCAGTACCGGGTGCCGTTGTCTCAAATCCTATAGCCAGGAAGATAATATTTTTTTCAGGGTTCTGAAGTGCAATTCCGAGTGCTTCATGAGCTGAAAGCACGATTCGCACATCCGCTCCTTTTGATTTTTCTTTTTCAAGTGAAGATGTTGAACCCGGCACCCTTATCATGTCGCCGTACGATGCGATGATGGTCCCCGGAAGCGCGGAACAGGCTATTGCCTTGTCGATAAAGGCAGTGGCCGTGACGCATACCGGGCATCCCGGTCCCGACAGCAGCCTGACCCGGGAAGGGAGAAGGGATGGAATGCCGAACCTCCGGATAGCAGCCGAATGGCCTCCGCATACTTCCATTAATGAATAATCATGGCAGGTGTTTTCGGCAATGAGCCTTGCGAGCGTGCTGACATGCTTCGGGTTACGGTATTCATCAATGTACCTCATGGTTACGTTCTCATGTATTGTTTCCGATCTCATCGAGCAATTTCAAAGTCTCCTCCGCGTCTTCCATGCTTATCTTCTGGATTGCAAATCCTGCATGCAAAAGGATGTAATCACCGGGGACTGCTCCCTCGATCATCTGGATACCGGCTGTGAAGACGGCCCCTCCGGCGGAAACATGTGCCATGTCACCGTCGACCGATATTATTTTAGCAGGAATGCTAAGACACATTGTTAACTATTTTAGATGCTGCCACAAGCTGTCCCAGGGAAATTCCCCCGTCGTTCGGGGGAACGGTATTATTTGTGAAAACCCTGAATTTATCACGATTTAATAACCATAATGTCTTTTCAAGAAGAAACCTGTTCTGGAAGACACCACCTGAGAGCACCACCCTGCTGACAGATGTCTCTTTCCGGATCTGCCTGGCCTTTTCTGCGACGGCGAGCGCCACCGTATTGTGAAACTTTGCCGAGATTACAGGTACCTGTTCCCTGTGAATGTCAGATGCAATTGCCTTTATTGTTTCTGCGAAACTTATGACTTCACCTGCTGTGAAAGGATAACGGTCTTCCGTTCTGTCGTCAGCGACAGCTTCGAGCCGCATGGGCCCTTCAGCGTCATAGGAGGTTTCCGAGCAGAGATCCAGCATTGCAGCGACGCTATCGAAGAGCCGGCCGGCTCCGGATGTGAGCGGTGAATTTATGTTGTTGTCGATCATTGCGCTCAATTGCTTCAGCTTCTCAATGCCGGCCTTTCTGAAAACCGGAACGGATTCGAAGTCAAAATTGTTTCCGGCATACTTATATATATAAGAGAATGCCATCCTCCAGGGTTCAGAAATGGCCCTGTCGCCCCCGGGCATAGGAACATAATCAAAATGTGCAATTCTCCTGAAGCTGCCCAATCCGGCAATCATGAACTCACCGCCCCAGGTATTTCCATCTGTTCCATACCCTGTTCCGTCAAGGCTTATCCCTATCACTTCACCATCGATCCTTTTCTCAGCCATGCACGAAACGACATGTGCATGATGATGCTGTACTCTGACGACCGGGATATTGAATTCTTTCCCGGTCAATTCTGCATAATATGTTGAAAGATAGTCAGGATGAAGGTCGCAGGCAATAATATTCTGGTTGAATCTGAAAAGGCGCGAAAACCTGTCTATGCTTTCCAGGAAGAAGCTGTAGGTTGCGGGATTCTTGAGGTCGCCGATGTGCTGGCTCACAATTGCCTGTGTGCCTTTCCCGATGCAGAATGTGTTTTTTTCTTCAGCACCCAGTGCGATGATGCCGTTTACGTCGAGGTCCAGGTCCACAGGCCTCGGCACGAATCCCCTCGAACGCCGGATCATGATTGTTTTGTTGTCGGCAATCCTTACTACCGAATCGTCAACCCGGTTAATAATCTGCCGGTTATATTTCAGCAATGCTCCTGTCACCGGCATCAGCCGCTTCTCAGCTTCAGCATCATCGACTATTATCGGTTCATCGGAAAGATTACCGCTTGTCAGGACAATTGCGGGTGTGCTGAGGTTTTTAAAAAGGAGATAATGGAATGGCATATAGGGCAGCAGGGCGCCGATCGTGTTCAGCCCGGCGTTCACATTTTCCGCAATCGATTCTTTCTGACGAAGGATAACGACCGGCCTGCGCCAGGATTTCAGCTCTTTTTCCTCAGCCTGGTCGAGGAAGCAGTATCTTTTCACAGCTGAAATATCCCTGAACATAACAGCAAACGGCTTTGAATCCCTGAGCTTCTTTTTCCTTAAAGCGGCGACAGCTTCATTGTTCAGGGCATCGCACATGAGGAACCAGCCTCCTGTGCCTTTGACAGCCACGGATTCTCCTTTAAGGATCCCGGATGATATTTCTTTGAGAATAACGGAAAGATCCTCGGTCTGAAGACCGGTACTCTGGTATTGATAAACTGGTCCGCAAGAATTGCAGGCGACAGGTTGTGCATGAAAACGCCTGTCGAGGATGTCCTCGTACTCTGACCGGCATTTCGTGCACATTTCAAAATCCTTCATGCTCGTCGAAGGACGGTCATAGGGCAGGTCTGATATTATGGAAAAACGAGGGCCGCAGTTAGTGCAGTTAATAAAAGGGTAATCGATCCTCTCCGGATCCTTTGCCATGTCTTCAAGGCATTCGCTGCAAACCGCGATATCGGGGCTCACTTCAGTGACGCTTCCTTTTACATGCCGGCTGGCCGCGATACTGAAATTGTCATAGCTTCTGCATTCAACGGGGTTTACCTCAATGGATTTTATCTGTGATGCCGGGGGAGCATTCTGAAGAATGTCATTGCTGAACCGGTCGACAGTTCTCATGTCACACTGCACTGTCACCACCACGCCATCGGTCCTGTTATCAACTTCTCCGACAACACTGTGCCTGGCTGCCATTCTGCAGACAAAAGGCCGGAAACCGACGCCCTGCACCAGGCCCTTTATCAATATTTCATATCCTTGTATAATAGGTTGAGATTTTTCGAACCATCAGCTTTAACCTGCTTATGAACATAATAGATGACGCTTTCAAGCTCATCACAAAGATTCACATTGTTGATGATGACGTCAGACGGCACTTTCAGCAGTACAGGCGCGAAATTCACTATCCCGGTTATTCCCTGCCGAACGAGCTCATCGACTACTTCCTGGGCGGAGATCTCCGGCACCGCAAGTATGGCAACCTTCACTTTGAACCTGCTGATAATTTCTGTAAGCCGGCTCATAGGGTAGACCGGTATTCCGGATCTCACCTTTTGCTTGAACGGGTCTATGTCGAACGTTGCAACGATATTCATGTTCCGCTGCAGAAAGCGGCTGTATTTCGAAAGGGCAAGGCCGAGATTCCCCATGCCGATCAGGACAATGTTATTATCCTTTTTCCTGTGAAAAAGAGTATCCATATTCTCGAGCAGGACATTTATGTCATACCCTCCCCTTTTGCTTCCCCTTATTCCGAATTCTGAGAAATCCTTCCGTACCTGGTCGGCAGTCACACCTGTTTCGTTGGCAAGAGTGTATGAGAACACCCTGTCGACCCCCATCAGCTTCAGCCTCATCAGGCATGCCCTGTAAAGAAAAATTCTTTTAAGGCTGTTTTTAACAACGCTTTTTGTGATTTCTTTCACATTATTTAATTATGATTAATAGTCTTCTTATAATATATTTAAGTTTATCGGCTGTAAGATTAAATTCGTATAAACTTGATTCTATGCGTCTTAACAAATATATACATTTTTTTTTGAAATATTGATGATTTTTTATATTGATTTTTTTGCGGCTACTTTTTAATTTTATATGTGATTCTTCTCACATAAATGCGTTATACAGGCATTAAAAAGGAAGAGTGGGATTCCGCACTTGTCCAATTGCTTGAATCCCAGACAATTTTCGCTACTTTCAGCAACGAAGCAGGACAGGATTATGAATTAATCAACAAGGAGAACGTTTCCCTGATCTCCTATAATCATCCCGGCCCATCGACACCGCTGAAGACTTTCTTCCTGCCGGTAAAGGAAAATGTAACTTCAGCACGCAAGAAAACCAGGCCAAGAACCATTATCGGCACTCCCAATTGCGATATTGAAGCTTTGAAGCTGCTCGATTCAATTTATCTCGACGGGGAATTCGATGATCTGTTCTACAGGGAAAGAAGGGAAAATACAACGATCATATCCTCAGATTGCTTCAGTGTGCAGGAACATTGCCATTGCCTGCTGTACGGAATAAAACCATGGTCATCAATGTCGGATATATCCATTGTGCTTCTCGATGGAACAATGATCCTGGGCATCATAAGCGAAAAGGGAGAGCAATTCATCAGTGGGATGAGATGCAGTCAGACAGAAGTCCACGGCGTTATAAAGCAAATAATAGAAGACAAGCATAAAATCGCTGAAGATTCATTGAAAAAACTCCCGGTGAACCTGCCAGGTTATGAAAAGGCCGGGGAACTGATCGGCAGATCGGAAAAGACATTCTGGGAAAAGCATTGCTCCGGATGCGTTTCATGCGGCGCGTGCGCGGCAATTTGTCCCACCTGCACCTGTTTCCTGCTCATCGATAAGCCCGGATTTGAAAAACTGAAGCAGATGGATGCATGCCAATACCCCGGATTCGAAAGGGTTGCAGGCGGTGAAGATGCATTGTTTGAGCTTCATAACAGGTTTAAAAACAGGTATATGTGCAAATACGTCTGGAAACCCGGAAAATCCCATGCCATAGCCTGCACCGGCTGCGGCAGATGTATCGCAGCATGTATCGGAAAGATAAATAAGAATGAAGTTTTAAGGGAGCTCGCAGGATAAAACAAATGGTGAACGGGAAAAACATATACAAACCTCTCAAAGCCAGGTTGACTGACGTGATAACCGAATCACCTCTCATCAAAACTTTTGTCCTGGTCCCCGAGGAGGATTTTTCATTTAGAACTGGGCAATTCATCGAGCTTTCCGTGGATGGCATCGGTGAGGCTCCCTTCACTCCTTCATCATCCCCCCTCGTGAAGGAAAGGATAGAGGTTACAATAATGAAAACCGGCTATGTTACCGAATATATGCATAACCAGAAACCAGGTGGATACATGGCTATCCGCGGGCCTTATGGCAGAGGGTACCCTGTGGAGAAGTTTTTCGGGAAGGAGGTGCTGATCCTTGGCGGAGGATGCGGCCTTGCCCCTATCAGGTCCCTGTTATACGCTCTTGAAGCTGTGAAGGCTCACCTGAGGAAAGTCACACTTTGCTATGGTTCCAAAACGCCGGCAGACTGTATTTACAAATCGCTCTTCCAAAGACTGAACAGCACTGAGAAATTTGAAGCATTCAGAACTGTTGACAAGGTTAATGATCATGAGCAATGGGATGGTTCCGTAGGAGTTGCAACAGTTCTTCTGGATAAAGTCAGGATAGACATAAAAAACTCCGTTGCAGTTGTATGCGGCCCTCCGGTAATGATGAAGTTCGGCACCATCAGGCTGCTTGAACTCGGGTATAGTGATGACCAGATATACCTCTCAATGGAAAAGAACATGTCTTGCGGCCTGGGTAAATGCGGGCACTGCATGATGGGAGAATTCTTCGTCTGCAAAGACGGGCCGGTATTCACTTATGATGAAATAAAGCATAATCCCGAAATCTGGAAATAAGTCATGAATATAACAATTGACACACTCAGGGACATTAGATTTTTTGAAGATTACAGTGATGATCAGCTGCAGCTGATATTAAGCATCAGCTCGGTTAAGGAGTTCAGTGTGAAAGAGGTATTGTTTGAACAATACGATGAGCTTTCCGAGATATATGTTCTGCTTAACGGCTGCCTTTCACTTGGAATAAACCTTCCTCAGGAAAAAAGAATTCATCTGGGGACTCTTGAAGAAGGTCAGCTGTTTTCATGGTCAGCTGTTTTCAAACCATATATCTCAACTGCCTGGGTAATGGCCACCTGCCCCACCAGGGTACTGGCAATAGATGCAAAGAAACTCCATCATGAATTTGAAAAGAACTGTGAATTCGGTTTTAAGACAATGACAAAAATAGCGCATACAATTTCGAAGAGGCTCAGTGATACCAGGTTTCAGTTAATGAACCAGCTCACAATATAAAATGGCATAAGATGTCAGAATCTATTCTGATCGATATGATAAAGCTCCGTTCAGCCATGACGAAAGATCCGTCGGCAGTTCTGCCTGATGCTCATTTCTACGGATCTGTCAACATGAACGGGCTTAAGACCATACGTGAACTTGCAACTTTCAGGTTTACCTGCAGAAGGTGCGAGGAGGCGCCCTGCATAGCGGTCTGTCCTGCCGATGCTCTTGAAAAAGACAAGGATGGCATCATCGACCGTCACACGAACCTCTGTGTCTCATGCAAGTCGTGCGTTTCGATATGCCCATTCGGCACGATGATGACCGACTTCTTCAAACATCACAGGAACAGGGACCTGCTGTATGATTTGAAAGATGAAAAGGATGTTGAGAAATTCATCAAAGCCTGCCCCGAAGGAGTAGTGACAGTTACGGACATCGAGGAATCGCCTGAAAGGAACATTCACAGGCTGAACGAGAAAGTGCTTATACGAGACTACCTCTATAAAAAGAACTGAAATGAACGTGGGAATGGACCTGTTTTATTTTTTGGTTTTCCCGGGATTGATTTTCGTCTCGGTTGCGGGGGCTTTCCTTTCATGGTTTGACAGGAAAATCACAGCCAGGGTTCATTTCAGGATTGGTCCGCCCTTCCTTCAGCCTTATTATGATTTCTTCAAGCTGCTGCTTGTGAAGGAAACGATCATTCCGAAACGGGGTTCTCCCCTGCTGTTCCTCCTCACACCATTTTTCGGACTGTTCGGGGCGACAATGGCGGGAGTTTTTATTCTTCTTCCCCTGCTTAACATATCGACTGGATTCAGGGGAGACATAATCGTTATTTTCTACCTGCTCACAATACCGTCATTCTCATATATCATCGGAGCCCTCTCTTCGGGAAACCCTCTGGCAGCAGTGGGCGGTTCCAGGGAGATGAAGCTGATACTTGGCTACGAGATGACCTTCCTCCTCGTTATCGCAGGTGTCATCATGAAAGCAGGCCAGCAGTTTGATCTTTATTCGCTGATAAGCAGCCAGCAGGAAAGCGGGGCATTTATCGGAAGCGTTTCCGGGATACTCCTCTTCATTGCAGGGATCTTCTGCATTCAGGCGAAGCTTGCACTTGTCCCTTTCGATATGCCGGAAGCCGAAGCCGAGATCACGGAAGGCATCTTCATCGAGTATTCGGGAGCACCCTACGCAGTGATCAAGCTGACAAAGCACATAATGCTGTTTGTACTCACCGCTTTCATGGTAACGATCCTGCTCGGCGGGTTCAGGCTCGACGGGATAAACATACTCTGGTCGGTGCTCAAGTTACTCGGCGTGACCCTTCTTGTCACCCTTATCAGGAACACTAATCCAAGAATCAGGATTGCGCAGGCAATAAGGTTCTTTGCCATATGGATGAACCTGGTGGCTGTTATCGCCCTGGTTCTGATATTTTTCGGACTATAAAATATTATTGCAGTGGGATTCAAAAGTTATTGCTTTAAAAAATCTTTATGGGTCTTCCATTTCGCGGGGGCCTCGTGCAATAATTGCGATATAGAGATACTGGACTGCCTGACACCGAGGCATGACCTCGAAAGATTCGGGATACTGCTTGTGGGAAGTGTAAGGCATGCTGATGTTCTGCTTGTGAGCGGCGCCATAAACCGTCACGATAAAGAGAGGCTCCGTGAGATCTACAGGCAGGCTCCCAAGCCGGTCCTCGTGGTGGCAATCGGAGCATGCGGATGTACGGGAGGCATGTTCACTGAAAGTTACACCTTCGAAGGGCCTGTGGATAAAATAATACCGGTGGATGTTTACATTCCCGGCTGCCCGCCAAAGCCTGAAGCAATAATTGCCGGCATCGTGAAACTTGTCCAAAGAGCATAATTTAAATGACACAGATTAATGTCATACAAAAGATCACAGACATTTTCGGGGCCTCGGTCCTGGATGTTTCCGTCCGGACTGCAAGGCGTGTCATCATGACTATCGACCATAAAGCCCTGCCCGCAATTGCAGAATATGTCTACCTGACAGCAGGCTTTCGTTTCATTATTGCTTCGGCGCTTCATACAAAAAAAGGATTCGAAATCCATTATCACTTCAGCCTTGATTCAGAGGGGCTGATACTGAATCTTCATGTTATACTCGACAAGGTAAAACCTGAAGTTGAATCGCTTTCAAACATGTTCAATGCATCAAACTGGATTGAAAGGGAAATGCACGAGCTGTTCGGGATAAATTTCCTGCATCATCCAAACCAGGAAAAACTGATCTCTGAAGGCAACTGGGCCGAAGGCGTATACCCCATGAGGAAAGATCTTAACTGATAGCAATGGGAAAGAAAACTCTCATACCGATCGGACCGTATCATCCTTTACAGGAGGAACCTGAGCTCTTTAAGCTTTATTGCGAAGGGGAAATAGTGAAGGACATAAAATGGGAAACGGGTTATAATCATCGCGGGATTGAAAAGCTGAGTGAAACAAAAACCTATGACCAGGTATTTTTTCTTGTCGAGAGAATATGCGGGATTTGCAGCACATCCCATCCTTTCGCCTTTGCAAATGCTGTGGAGGAGATAGCGGGCATTGAGATCACAGACAGGGCAAAATACATAAGATCGATAATCGGAGAGCTCGAAAGAATACACAGCCACCTGCTTTGGGTTGGCCTTGCAGGCCATTTCCTTGGCTACAATACGGTGTTTATGTGGGCATGGAAGTACAGGGAGCCGGTCCTTGACCTTTTTGAAATGATAACCGGCAACAGGAACAGCTATGCCATGTTCAAGGTGGGTGGTGTGAGGCGCGACATTGAAGATGAGAAGATACCCGTCATACGCAAGACACTGGATGAAATAAAGAAAAAGGCTGACCTGCTTACCGGCGCCGTGATGGACGATCCGGTGATACATGCACGCACAAAGGGGATCGGGGTCCTGACCAGGCAGGATGTTATCGATTATGGCGCCGTTGGCCCGACAGCAAGGGCATCGGGGCTCGGCATCGACGTAAGGAAAGATGATCCCTACGCAGCGTATCCTCTTGTCAACTGGAAAGTTATAACTGCAAAGGATGGCGATGTTTTTGCAAAGGCTGAAGTCAGGCTGCTCGAGATGTATGAGTCCATATCCATAACCGAACAATGCCTGCAGGGACTGGAAAAGGAAATAAACAGTGAGCTTAACATTAAGGTTAAGGAGATACCTGAAGGCATCGGGAACGGTCGTGCCGAAGCGCCGAGGGGCGAAGTGTTCCATTTTGTTGTGTCTGACGGCACCAATTCTCCGGCCAGGCACAAGATAAGGGCGCCGAGCTATGTCAACATTGCAACATTTAAAAAATCCTGTATCGGGCAGACGATAGCTGATGCTACAATTTCGCTTGCAGCTGTCGATCCCTGCTATTGCTGCACAGAAAGGATGGCTGTTGCATACGACCTGATGTCCGGCGACAGGATACTCAATGCAAAAGAGCTTATCGACAAATCCATGCGAAAGACCGATGAGCTGAGAAAAGATATCATGCCATGAAGAGCATAGCTGCCATATTAATTTTACCTGCGGTAACCGGTATCCTGCTTTTCCTGATCCCTGAAAGATACCGAGTGTGGAAAGGTATAGCCTCTCTCCTGGCATGTGCTGTCAGCTGCTGGCTTGGGATACTCATTTTTGTTTCCCCTGATAGTATCTCAGGTCTTGAAGCGTCCTCACTCACATACGTCAATGACCTGTCGCCCTATGTGACTTTCCGTACGGATAATCTCAGCAAGCTTATTGTCCTTTGCAGCACGGTATTTTCATTGCTTATTCTTCTGTATTCAATTGTCTATACCGGCAGAAAGAATACAAAGGGATATTATTCATGGTTCCTGATAACGCTCAGCTGCACATGCGGTGCCGCCCTTGCAGACAACCTGTTGCTATTCCTGGGCTTCTGGGGAATACTGGGCATTACACTTTATATGCTTATCCCGAAAGTCGATGAAGACAGTTCTGCGGCAGCAAAGAAGACACTTATACTTATAGGCGCATCGGACAGTATTATGATCATCGGTATTGCCCTGATCTGGAGTCTCACCGGCACACTGAACATGTCTTCGGTCTCCTTGCCTGCAGGCAATATACTTACTGCAGTTGCATTCCTGGCTCTTTTAACAGGAAGCTTTACAAAAGCAGGCGCATTCCCTTTCCATTCGTGGGTGCCTGATTATGCAGCGAATGCACCGGCATCATCCTCAGCGTATCTCCCTGCTTCGCTTGACAAGCTGCTGGGAATTTATTTCCTGGCAAGGATAACCAACGGCATCTTTGTCATGAACGAATGGATGAAGATGCTGCTCCTGGTTCTCGGGGTCACCTCCATAATAATTGCGGTAATGATGGCGATGATCCAGCACAATTACCGGAAGCTGCTCGGCTTCCATGCGGTGTCACAGGTCGGGTACATGATAGTCGGCTTCGGGCTCGGATCGATGATCGGGGTTGCCGCGGGGCTGTTCCACATGATCAACAATGCATTATACAAAAGCGGATTGTTCCTTTGCGCGGGAAGTATCGAATACAGGACAGGATCTGACAAAATTGACGATACAGGAGGACTGTCGAAAGCCATGCCTCTGACTTTCTTTTCATCGCTCATTTTTGCAATGTCGATATCAGGGATTCCTCCGCTCAATGGATTTGCATCCAAGTGGATGATCTACCAGGGCATAATTGATCTCGGTTCGGAAGGAAGCATCAGCGGCAACTTATGGGTAGTATGGCTGGGGCTGGCGGTACTCGGATCCGCGCTTACTATGGCAAGTTTTGTGAAATTTATCGGGGGAATATTTCTGGGCCGCAGAAACAGAGAGCTGGAAAACATAAAAGAAGTGCCTGTTACGATGTGGCTTCCTCAGATACTGCTTGCGATTATATGTATATTCTTTGGCGTTTTTGCCACCAATATTGTAGTTCCGAAGATAATTATGCCGGTCTCAGGCTCATTCGTCTTTGACGGCATATGGAATTCATCTCTCGTTTCACTGCTCGTGCTGGTCTCCATCATTCTTGGAGTCATAATTTATTTGTCGCTGAACATTAAAAAATTCAGATCGGAAGACAGCTTCATAGGTGGTGAAAAGATCCAGGAAGAAACTAATTATCCTGTAACGGAGTTCTATAATACGATAAAAGAATTCAGGTTTTTCTCATGGGCATATTCCAGGGCCGGGGAGAAATGGTTCGATGTTTATGATCTTTCAAAAAGATCCGTACTGTGGCTCAGCCATCAGTTCAGTGAAGCTCATACAGGCGTTCTGACGGGGTATATTATATGGGCTGTTGCCGGGCTGATACTAATGCTTTTGATCCTGATTTAAAATATAACTGTGGAAACTGCGATATCCATAATAACAGTACTGATGATAATAGGCGGGTTGTATTCCATCCATGCAAAAGACCTGCTTTCTGCAGTGATCTCGTGCGGTATCATCGGTTACAGCCTGGTCATCTGTTTCCTTCTCCTCAGGGCTCCCGATCTTGCCATAGTTCAGATAGTTGTGGAGACCATCTCCCTTATCCTGATGGTGGCTGTGGTCCTTGACAGCTCGAGGGAAGAGCCATTCGTCAAACTGGATGGCCAGGGATACATTTCCGCGATCACAGCGGTGATACTCGTGATTGTGCTGTTTTATTTCTTCAAAATATCGATATCTGCCCTCGATACTTTCGGGCACACTTCACTCAGGATGGCGGGACCTTACATAGAAGGAGCAGTTGAAAAGACAGGAAGTGTGAACCTGGTGACCGGTGTTGTTTTCGATTTCAGGGGATATGATACGCTCGGTGAGGCAACGGTGCTGGTGACGGCTGTACTGGGGGTGCTGACGATTTTAAGGATAAGAGGGAAGAAAGCATGAAAGGGCGATGGGGCGATGGAGCCATGGGGCGATGGGGCGAAAGGGCGATAGGGCGATGGGGCGATGGGGCGAAAGGGCGAAAAGGCATTAAAGATGTAAAGAAATGAAAGGGATGACAGTAATAGTGAAGAAGACGACCCAGCTGATTGCAGGGATGATCTTCGTATACGGAGCCTATGTGATGGTTCATGGTCATCTCACTCCCGGGGGAGGATTTGCCGGGGGGGTGATAATGGCCGGATCTTTCATACTCATAATCCTGGCCAATGGTGTCGAGTTCACGAACCTGGTGAGGGAAGAATCTGGATCGACACTGTATGAAAACCTTTCAATGACAATTGTTCTTCTCCTGGCAGCCGGGGGTCTCTTACTAGGCGCAAGGACTTTTTTCCTAAACTTCCTGCCTAAGGGTAATCCCGGACAGCTGGTCAGCGCCGGTGTTCTTCCGCTGTACAACATTTTTGTGGGAATAGAGGTGGCGGCATCGATCCTGACGATTTTCCTGGCACTTGTAATTTATAAAGAGGAGGTATCGAAATGACGGTTTACCTGCTGTGCTTTATATTATTTCTTGTCGGTCTCTACGGAGTCATTACCAGGCGAAACCTGGTGAAGATCGCCATTTCCCTTTCAATCATGGAATTCAGCACATTCCTGTTCTTTGCACTTATAGGCTACGCCGACGGGGGTGTGGCCCCTATCGTGGATCCGGCTGACCCGGTAAAAACATATGTGGATCCTTTACCGCAGGCGCTGGTACTGACGGCTATTGTCATAGGCCTGGCCACGACGGCCCTGCTAATGGCTGTAATCATCAGAATTTACAGGAAATACGGAACATTCGATATAAGAGAAATAAAAAACTTAAAAGGCTGAAATGAATCCGCTGATGCCTCTGTTTGTTGTGACCCCTCTTGCCGGAGCTTTCCTGATCATGATCATTGGAAGATACTTCAGGAACTTCAGCAGGTATTTTGCTTCAATCATCCTGCTCATTCTGGTAAGCTTCAGCATATTTTCTCTTGCTTCCCCAGGCAATGGATTATCGCTTTATAAAGTCGGCGGTTGGGAGCCGGTCAATAATATTCCAATCGGCATTTACATGGTAATGGACGGATTCACTGTAATAGTTCTCTGCATAATAAGTGTTATAGGATTCTTTGCAGTTTTCTATTCCATCTCTTACATTGAGAAGTACACTTCGCCAAACTATTTCTATGCCCTTTTCTGCCTCATGATAGCGGGGATGAACGGGATTGTATTGAGCGGGGATATTTTCAACATATTTGTATTCCTTGAGATATCCGTGATATCCGCCTATGCGCTTGTGGGCTTCGGTGTGGAAAAGGATGAGCTCGAAGCCTCGTTCAAATACCAGGTGCTCGGAGGTGTGGCTTCTTTCCTTATCCTGTTCGGTATCGGCCTCATTTACTGGAAAACAAAAACGCTCAATATTGCAGATATAAAGCAGGCTTACTCGGCAGGATTCGACCCGGCATACTATCTTTTTGTTCAGCTGCTTATCCTGAGCGGATTCGGACTGAAAGCAGCGATAATCCCATTTCATGCCTGGCTGCCGGATGCACATTCATCTGCCCCCTCCCCTATTTCAGCTATGCTTTCGGGGGTCCTGATCAAAGTCACAGGAATCTATGTCATCCTGCGGCTTTTCTTCAACATGTTCGTGATCACCAATACCATGGCTGTCCTCATTACTGCACTGGGCACATTGTCCATGGTTATAGGAGTTGTGCTTGCCATCGGCCAGTGGGATATCAAAAGGTTGCTGGCATACCACAGCATAAGCCAGATGGGATATGTTGTTATGTCAGCCGGGATAGGTATGATCCTCGTATCGGAGGGAAGAAATCCGGATATTGCCGCCCTTGCAATAGCCGGAGGCATATTCCACCTTGTCAATCATGCCGTATTCAAGGGGTTGCTCTTCCTCAATGCCGGGGCGATCGAATACACGACAGGCACGCGCGACCTGAGGAAAATGGGCGGACTTGCAAAGTATATGCCTGTGACATCAGCGACTTCATTCATAGCTTCCATGTCAATTTCAGGCGTGCCGCCCTTTAACGGGTTCTTCAGCAAGCTCATCATAATAGTTGCTGCCATACTAGGGAAATTCTATTTACTGGCGCTTCTCGCAGTTATTGTAAGCATTATCACCCTGGCTTCATTCATGAAGTTCCAGCGTTATGCTTTTTACAACAAGCCGGCATCTGAAGTTGCGCCTGTTGCGATAAGGGAAGTACCGTTTCCGATGAAGTTCAGCCTGGTGTTCCTTAGTATCCTATGTCTTGTATTGAGCGTCCTTGCACTGCCTTCATTAAGGGATTTGCTGCTGACGCCGGCAGTCAATATCCTCGCAGACCCGGCAAAATATTCATTGCAATTAACAGGAATGTAACATGAAGTATATTCCGCTTTTCATATTATCGCTTGTGTTCTGGATGCTGCTGACATTCAAATTCACAATTCCTAACCTGGCTGCGGGCTCAGTGGTGTCGCTGGCCTGTTCATTGATCTTCACCAGATATTACATGAAGAACACTTTCAAGTTTCTTCAGCCGCACAGATATTTCTGGTTCATCGTGTACCTTTTTGTATTCATATGGGAATGCATCAAAGCTAATCTCGATGTGGCTTACAGGGTACTTCATCCCGCTATGCCCATAAGGCCGGGGATTGTAAAGGTCAAAACGACCCTTAAATCCGACATGGCCAGGGCGCTGCTTGCAAATTCGATAACAATGACGCCGGGGACCATCTCCCTCGACATCATAGGTGATTACCTCTACATACACTGGATTTATGTGCGTTCTGACGATCCTGAAGTATATACGAACATGATCACGGGCGCTTTTGAAAAATATATTAAAAAAATAGTGGAATGAACCTGCTCGACATATTGCTTTACGTCCAGATAGCGGCAAGCATCATATCGCTGTACAGGATAATACGGGGCCCGACCATACCCGACAGGATGGTTGGGGCTGATATCTTCGGCATCCTGGTCGTAGGCATATGCGCTATCATATCTGTGCAGACAGAGAAATCATTCATTCTTGATATCGGAATTGCATGGATAATCCTGAGCTTCATCGGTACGCTGACACTAGCAAAATATCTCACAGGGAAAAAGCTAAACGAATAATGATCAGTCTGATCTTCATAATAACAGGGATTCTTTTCAACCTTCTCGGTTGCATAGGAATAATCAGGCTGCCGGATACTTACAACAGGCTCCAGGCGGCTACAAAATGCGTTACACTGGGTTGTTGCAGCATCCTTCTGGGCGTGAGTATTCATTTCGGGTTCAACGGGGACGGGTTAAAGGCACTGCTTGCGATCCCGATTCTGTTCCTTGGTTCGACCGTTGCTGCTCATGCACTGATAAGGGGCACATATCATTTCGGCATTAAGCTGGGTGAAAAAAGCGTTAAAGACGATTACAGGGAGGCTGTCAAATGAAATATCCCAAACTGAGAGAAATAAAGGAAGCAGTCACTTCACTTGTGACACCGGCTTACACATCGCCCTTCCCGAAAAAGCCGCATATCCCTTTTAAAAATTTCCGTGGCAGGCCGGTTGTCGCTGATGAAAACTGCCTGGGATGCGAAACCTGTGCCAATGTTTGCCCTGCACAGGCAATAACCTGTAACGACGATAAAGAGAGAAAAATAAGAATAATCAGAAGGGATTACAGCAAATGTATTTTCTGTGGCCAGTGCCAGGAACATTGCATCACCGGGAAAGGAGTGAAATTGTCAGACACCATCTATGACCTGGCTGTTTTTGACAGGAAAGACAATATTGAGTACCAGGAAAAAGACCTGCTTATATGTGAGAACTGCAAATCGGTGATCACCACGAGGGAGCACCTGATGTACATGCACCGCAAGCTGGGCCCGAGGGCATTTTCATCGATACTGAACCTTAATATTCTGAACCAGAAGCTCAAACTCGCTGATGAACAGGATACCAGTGTTGAGATATCTGATGAGCTGAAGAGGAAGGACATGTTTAACATCATCTGCCCCAATTGCCTGAGAATGGTCCTCGTAAAATACCTTTTCAGGGATGTATGAGGCACCGGAAAATATCATTTCGCAGAAAGATAAAAAGATCCTCTTTGTCGGAATAGGCAATGTGCTGCGCTCAGATGACGGGGTCGGCGTGTATATAAGCCGCAGGATAAAAGATCATGACAATATTTCTTCGATAACGGTCGAAACAGGAATAGAAAATTATATCGGGAAAATAAACAGCATCAACCCCGACCTCCTTATCCTGGTCGACTGCGCCGAGATAAGTTCTTCACCGGGTGATTGCAGGTTGTTAAAAGCCGGGCAAATTGAAGACAACACATTCAACACGCATAACATATCATTGCAAAGATTGACCGAGTTCTTCAGGATGCCTGTGTATTTGCTTGCGATACAACCGGAAAAAGTTGATTTTGGCGAAAAATTATCATATATTGTAAAGATAAAAGCGGACGATATTTTAAAGAAAATCAATAAAAAGGAGGTGCATCATGGCTGAATTTTTGTGTAAGGTATGCCGGGGCGTACTGAACGTGAAAACTTCGATCATTCTTTCGGCAACCAGGATGAATGGTTCCAAAAGGGGATTGATCTATCTTAATCCTGAACTGGGCAATTACACGACCACAACACATCCTTCATTCAAAATCGAAAAAGGCGCAGAGTACATCTACAATTGCCCGATCTGTCATTCCCAGCTGAACAGCCTTAAGTACAACCATCTCGTAAGGATTCTTATGGTTGACGATGATGGAAAAGAGTACAGCATTTATTTCTCGGGAATAGGAGGTGAAAAATGCACTTACAAGATGAGAGGGGCCAGGGTCGAGAGGAAAGGCCCTGATGCCGAGAAGTATGACAGGTATTTTGAAGTGCCTGAGGAGGACAGGAAATATCTTTAGAGGTTATCGATATCCCTGAGGTGGTGCCGTGGTATTTGCACTTTTACAGTCTCACCTTCACGCGACAGCACAATGACGCTTTCTTTCCTGTCGAGCATTGTGATGTATTCACGGTTAATGATATATGACCTGCCCACGCGCAGGAAGCTGTTTTCAGTAAGCAGCTCTTCAATCTTGCCCAGGTTCACTGAACACAGGTGTTGCTTTTCACCCGTACAGATCACGGAATAATTCCCTTCGGCTTTGCAGTAGAGAATCGTTGCAGGATTGATAAAGATGACGCCTGTCCTGGTGTTTATCCTTATCCTGGAGAATTTGTCAGGTGAATCTTTTACAGCAGGCTTCCGGCTTTCAAGGAATTTTTCCACACATGACTTCAGCTCTCTCCTGTCGACGGGCTTCAGGAGATAATCAAAAGCATGGCTCTTAATGGCCTTCATTGCGAACTGATCATATGCCGATACGATCACGATGCATGGCTTCTTTTCCATCAGGGGAAAGTCGGATAAGAAGGTAAAGCCGTCCTTTCCGGGCATCTCCACATCCAGGAATATCATATCCGGGGTGAAATTTTTCAACTCTTTTGCCGCAACAGCCGCCGAAGCGGCCGTGTGTATCTCATCAAAACACTGAAGCTCATCAAGAAGCCTGTGAAGCAGTCTTCGCGCGTGCTCTTCATCATCAATAACAAGAGCCTTGATCTTAATCATTTGGTCAGGTTTGAGGGAATCTCCTGATTCAAATTTATGAAAATGAAATCTTATTAAAAAGAGTGCTCAATAAAAATGTTAAAAAAAGGATTAACCGATCTGTTTTTTTTAACTCCCGGATATTCTTAATTTTGCGGCAAAAATTTCAAAACCTAAATTCTTTACAATGAGTACCGATGTAAATAAAAGGGCTGCAGACAACATTCGAATACTCTCCATGTCAATGGTGGAGAAGTCCAAATCGGGTCATCCCGGCGGAGCAATGGGCGGAGCAGATTTCATTCATGTTCTGTTTTCAGAATTTCTCAGCTTTGACCCGGACAACCCGGCATGGATCAACCGTGACCGGTTTTTCCTTGATCCGGGACATATGTCTCCGATGCTGTACTCGGTACTGACCCTCACCGGGCATTTTACTACAGAAGAGCTCCGGAATTTCCGCCAGTGGGGAAGCTCTACTCCGGGCCATCCCGAACTCGACATACACAGGGGCATAGAAAATACATCGGGGCCTCTCGGGCAGGGTCATACTATGGCAGTGGGCGCTGCAATAGCTGAGAGATTCCTTGCCACCCGGTTCGGCGATCTTTTCTCACATAAGATCTTCACCTTTATCTCCGACGGAGGCGTGCAGGAAGAAATTTCACAGGGTGCCGGCAGGCTTGCTGGGTATCTCGGGCTGAGCAACCTTATAATGTTTTACGATTCGAACGACATCCAGCTTTCGACAGAAACGAATGCAGTAACAAGTGAGGATACTGCAATGAAATACAAAGCCTGGGGTTGGGCAGTTACGACTATCGACGGAAATGACCAGGACCAGATAAGAAAAGCACTTTCGGAAGCTGTCAAAAGGAATGATAAGCCATCGATCATCATTGGTAAAACCATCATGGGTAAAGGACTTCTCGACAACGAGGGAAAAAGTTTCGAAAGGAAAACCTCGACGCATGGTATGCCTGTGAGTGAAGCCGGAGGATCATTTGAAAAATCGCTTCTGAACCTCGGAGGGAAGTTTGAGGATCCTTTTATGATCTTCGATGAAGTAAAGGATCATTATAACCGCATCCTGAATGAAAAAAGGAAAAAGGCAGCGGATTGGAATAAAAAAAGAACAGAATGGGCACATAACAATCCCGAAGCTGACAACAAACTTAAAAGATTCTATGAAGGTTACGTTCCTGAAATAAACTACAGGGAGATACAGCAGAAGGAAAACTCGGCGACCAGGGCTGCATCAGCAACTGTGCTTGCTGTGCTTGCCAAAAAAGTGGAAAACATGATCATTTCTTCTGCAGACCTTTCAAACTCAGATAAGACAGACGGATTTCTCAAGAACACCCATGCATTTAAAAGAGGAGATTTCTCAGGAGCATTCCTGCAGGCAGGAGTTTCAGAGCTCACAATGGCTGCCGTAATGAACGGTATCGCACTTCATGGAGGAGTAATTGCCGGATGCGGGACTTTCTTTGTATTCTCCGATTACATGAAACCTGCCGTCAGGCTGGCCTGCCTGATGAAGCTGCCTGTAAAATATATCTGGACACATGATGCATTCCGTGTCGGAGAGGATGGCCCCACACACCAGCCCGTGGAGCAGGAAGCGCAGATACGACTTATGGAACATCTTAAGAACCACACCGGTGAAAACAGCATGCTGGTTCTCAGGCCCGCTGACGGTCCTGAGACTTCGGTCGCGTGGAAGATGGCACTAGCGAATCTTGCAACACCAACGGCTCTGATCCTCTCGAGGCAGAACATCAGGGATCTGCCTTCAAAGAACAAGGACAGGTTTTCAGATGCCCTTAATTCAGCTAAGGGAGCTTACATTGTCGAAGATGCGGAGGGAACACCAGATGTCATCCTGCTTGCAAGCGGGTCGGAGGTGTCGACACTGGCTGAAGGGGCTGCGCTTCTGAAAAATGACGGGATAAAAACGAGGATCGTCTCCGCTCCGTCAGAAGGATTGTTCCGCAACCAATCTGAAGAATACAGGAAATCTGTTATTCCTGATGAAATACCTGTATTCGGACTCACCGCAGGACTTCCCGTTACACTGCAGGGCATGGTTGGACCGAACGGAAAAGTGTGGGGTATGAACAGTTTCGGATATTCGGCGCCGTACAAGGTCCTCGATGACAAGATGGGCTTTAACGGACAGAATGTATATACCCAGGTTAAGGAGTACTTAAAGGAATATCAGAAATAAAGGTGCTTGGTGCTGGGTGCTGGTTCGATCTCAGAAAGCACGGATCTACCCAGGACCCAGAACCCAGCACCCGACATCAAATTACTACTTGAGAATAATCAATAATGCAACACGACATTAAGCCCGGAATAAAGGGCCTCATCTTCGATCTTGACGGGACGCTTGCAGATACGATGCCGATTCATTTCCAGGGATGGCTGACTGCATGCAGGAAATTCGGGGCCGAAATAGACACTGCTTTCCTGAGGAAGCATACTGGCAGCCCGGGATGGATGATCGCCGGCGAGATCATAAAAAAATGCAACCTGGGCGAAACAGTCACGGCTGAAGATATCCTGAGTGAGAAACTCTCATTGTTTTATCACGATCACCATATCATCAAGCCCATTGCTCCCGTCGTCGATATCGTAAAAAAATATCATGGCATTCTTCCCATGGCTGTCGGTACAGGCGGTCACAGGGAAGCTGTGGAGCGTACATTGAATGTAACAGGGTTGAGAAAGTATTTCGACATTATTGTAACCGCCAATGATGTCAGCAATTTCAAGCCGCACCCGGAAACATTTCTGAAATGCGCTGAAATGATGAAGGTTGAACCACGATTTGTCGAAGTATTTGAAGATGGAGATCTTGGCATCGAAGCAGCTCTTGCCGCATGCATGACCGCAACGGATGTAAGGTCGTGGTATGATTCGAACTGGTGACCTCACCCATGCCCGGACCATAACAAATCAACCACCCCGGTCTGGAAGTGACTTTCGGATGATAATGAAATATCAGCCAGACCGCCCCTCCTTCAAAAGGAGGGGAGAATAACAAGATGATATTCTCAGTTGGCTGGCGCGGGATTTGCAATCCCTGCCATTACTCTGTTTAAGCCAGCAACTTCTGTGTCAGATTATCAAAGCTGGTTTTAATTGCATCAAAAGGGCTTCCTTTTGATAGGTCCTGCTCGACAACGTAATACTTCACGCCACCGGTCTTTGCTTCAGCAAAGATCCTGTTGAAATCAAGAACACCGTCACCCACGGGTGCGAAGTCCTCGACTCCCACTGTGTCAAAGAAAGGCTCCTGTTTGGTATACATATCCTTGCAGTGAAGTAGCTCAAACCTGCCCGGGTATTTTTTGAATATTTCTACCGGATCCTGTCCCGCCTTGGTAGTCCAGAAAAGATCGAGCTCCATTGTGACATAGTTCTTGTCTGTACCTGGCAGAATTATATCAAAGTAAGGGATCTTGCCATCGAGGTTGGCAAATTCAAAATTATGATTGTGATATCCGAATTTTATACCGACGCTCTTGAAAGCTTTACCGGCTTCATTCATCTGCTGAACCATCTTTGTGTAATATTCAAGATTCCGGTCGGGAGGATTAACCCATGGCTGGATGGCATACTTCATTCCAAGTGCAGCATGGTCTTCGGCAACCTTTTTTGAGTTCTCAAGATTTGCGGCGCCTTCTACATTTGTATGACTGCTCAGAACTTCAAGCCCCAGATCATCGACGATCTTGCGGAATTCTTTAGGTTCAAATTTATAGAATTTGCCATCGGCATAACCGGCAAGCTCCAGCTTCTTGTAACCTATATCGGCGATTTTCTTCAGGGATGCTTTGACATCTTCCTGGGTATTCATGAAATCGCGTACGGTATAAAGCTGTAAGGCAACAAAAGAAGCAGGATTGCTTTTACATGAGGGCAGCAACAGAGCTCCAAGCGTTCCTGCTGCCGAAATTTTAATAAAATCCCTTCTCGACTGTGTTTTCATGTTATGAGTTTTAAGTAATTCAAGGTGTATCTTTATACAAATATAAAGTTAAATTTCCGGAAAAATAATGCAGCACCGTCTAATCATCACTTCCGACGGAACACATACTGTCTATGTTCCTGAATTGAATGAAAATTACCACTCAGTTCACGGGGCCATGCAGGAATCGATTCACATTTTCATAAACGCCGGCCTTAGATCACTGGATCAGAATGAGATCAGTGTTTTTGAGGCAGGCTTCGGGACAGGGCTCAACGCATTGCTGACTGCATCGTACGCGGAGGAAAACATGCTGAAGATCAATTATGTGACAATCGAAAAGTTTCCACTTAATGATGAAACAATCAGTCAATTGAACTATGGCAGTAAACTTGGAGACCAGGCTTTGGCATTATTCAACGCTATTCATTCATCACCATGGAACATCGAAGTACAAGTAACCGGTAATTTCAGCCTGAAAAAAATCATGGCTGACCTTGTTACCTGGAAACCGGAAGGAAGCTTCGACCTGATCTTTTTTGATGCATTCGGTCCTGACAAGCAGCCTGAGATGTGGTCAGGTGAAGTAATCAGGAAAATTGCAGATGTAACACGACCTGGAGGGGTTTTTGTCACTTACTCATCAAAAGGTGAAGTAAAGAGAAATCTGCGCGCGAGCGGATTCAATGTTAAACTTCTCACAGGCCCTCCCGGCAAGAGGCACATAATCAGGGCAATAAAAAATTGAAATTTCTGTGATACCAGGACCGCAGGCTCGAAGCAAAGTATTATCTTAGCGGAAATTTTTTAAAACTTAAAACAGGTATTATGAAAATCAGTCGTTTAACGGTTCTTTTGGTTGTAACAGCTTTTATCTATGGAGCTTGCAGCCCCAATCTCAGCAGCATCAAACTAAAATCAAGGGAAGATTCATTAGCTTATGCTTTCGGCATAGTCAATTATAATACTCTTCAGCAGGACAGTGTTACCCTGAATGCAACTGTAATGGCAAAAGGGATGCTCGATGGTGAAAAAGGCAAACCCCTGATGCAGGACCAGGATGCACGCACTTATATTATGACATACTTTAATGAACGTCAGAGGCTGAAAGCCGAACAGAAAGCGATACTCGACAAAGAACTTTATAAGGACTGGATCAAGCAGAATGAGGACTATGTTGCAAAGAACAAGGAGAGACAGGGTGTAACCACCACTGCCAGCGGCCTCCAGTATGAAGTTATAAAAATGGGAGATGGTCCGAAACCAACGGCCCAGGACCAGGTAAAGGTTCATTATGTAGGAACTCTTATCGACGGCACTGAATTCGATTCATCTGTCAAGAGGAACGAACCTGTCACCTTCCCCGTCATGGGTGTTATCCCCGGATGGTCAGAAGCTCTTCAGCTTATGCC
>DATGWQ010000065.1:0-1951 GCA_035299385.1 Bacteroidales bacterium
CGGATCCTCTTAATACCGGAACAGCGTATCCTCATGCCGGAACTCCGGATACAGGTGTCCCGCGTGGCTGGCCTAAACAACCCGTGTTCGCTCCGCCGGGAGGCCCCCCGGGTGCACCCATTCAGTGGGGAGATGAAGTAAACAATGAGAATGTTAAAGCCGGCTTCGGCTTCCTGGGGACAGGAAATTTTGAAGAAATCCTGTGTTATTTCTATCATTCCGACCAGCTGGGGAGCACAAGCTATATTACCAATGCCAGCGGTGAAGTCACACAGTTTGTTTCCTATTTGCCCTCTGGCGAAATCTTTACGGAAAAACATTCAGGCTGGGACAGCCCTTTAAAGTTCAATGCAAAGGAACTCGATACTGAAACCGGATTATATTATTTTGGAGCCAGATATTATGATCCTAAAACAGCAACATGGATCAGTCCGGATCCTTTTGCAGAAAAGTATCCTGAGCTGTCACCCTATGTTTATTGCCATGATAATCCTGTAATATTTACCGATCCTGATGGAAAAGCTATATGGATAACGGATAAATCGGATAACAATGGAAAAATAGTATATACAATCCATTTAACAGGAAAACTGATAAATAGTACCGACAAGGCATACTCACCTGAGAAATTGCAGGAATATGCAAGCAGAATAAAATCTTCTATAGAATCTACTTATCAAGGCAAGGGGGACGGTATTAGTTGGAATACTGTTGTACATATAGCTGTAGCGACCGAGAATACACCTGGTACCAGTGACCATGAATTCAAAATTGTATCAAAAGGGAAAATCCCAACTGGTACCTCAGCACCAAAATATGCAGGTGATGATGCTAAAGGAAGAGCCCCTGGTGGAGGTAAATTAATTTATATATCTGAAGATATTACAGAGAGTAAACCTACAACGTGGTTCGGATACAAAGGTACCGGTAAAACATTATTCGGAGGACCAACTTTAGAAAGAACTGCAGCTCATGAATTTGGACATTCTGCAGGACTATGGCATAACTGGACGGAAGGAAATATCATGGCCCCAACAATAGACAAGGAAGCAGGCATGAAAATTAAAGCAGACCAGTTTGAACAAATTCGAACGAAATATAGAAAGGGTGAACTGAATAACAGTGAATCAAAATGAGACTTTCCCTCAATAAAAAGTGTCGATATTTTTCTTCATGAATGCAGGTTCAGGAGGCATTAGTCTGAAGGTCCGAAGCTATGAAGCATTACCATACATCGTGTGCCGAAATCCTGCTAATGGAAAACAGGCAGATTATGATGTCATTATTGTGGTGATTGCATTCTTTTTCCACTCCCGACCGGAATGTGGTGAATGAACCAGATTCTTCAGTACGCAAAATACCGATGATTAATCGATTTATTGTTATTTTTATAACAATGCTGAAGTATTGTTGTTTAGTACAAAACCGTGCACGAATTAAATGAAATGAACAAGAAGATCGCAGGAATGGACGGACCATCCCTGGTAAATATTGCCGCCCTGATAATCATTTTTGCCGGGGTAATCTATGCGAAGTCGATCATCACGCCTTTTTTACTCGCGCTTTTCATAAGCATTATTTGTATACAGCCGATTTCATGGCTCGAGAAGAAAAGGGTTCCAAGAGGTTTTGCAATTTTCACGGTAATCCTGGGGTTGCTGCTTCTTTTTTCCGGATTTTCCTGGCTTGTCGGAGGAACAATTTCCTCCTTCACAGGCAACCTTTCCAAATATCAGTCTGCTCTCTCAGATATCGGTGATTCATTTATCAAATTTTTAAATGACAAAGGCCTGGGTATTCCCACTAACCGCATAGCAAACCTGATTCATCCTGAAAAAGTCCTTGAATATACTGCAACCGCCATGAGCGCACTGCTTAACATGATGGGGACCATCTTCATCATATTCCTTATCAGTTTATTCTTACTCATGGAATACGCAAGCTTTTCTCT
>DATGWQ010000066.1:0-33796 GCA_035299385.1 Bacteroidales bacterium
CATTAGATGAAAACAAATGAACATACGGCGCCGACGATATTTGTGATTTTCGGCGGTGCGGGAGACCTCAGCTGGAGAAAGCTGTTCCCTGCACTATTCGACCTTTCACTGGGACGCGGAATACCATTGCATCTTGCCATAATTGCTGTCGACCGGTTATCGTCAGCGGATGCGAAGCTGAAAGATCATCTTCATGAAGGTGTCAATAAGTTTTCACGCCATGGCAGGGCGGATGATGAGGAATGGAAGCGTTTCGCTGAAAATATATATTTTTTTGAAGGTGACTTCACAAAAAAGGAAACATACACTGCCCTCAAAAAGAAATGTGAGGATCTGGATGCTGAGTGGAAAACCAAAGCCCAGCGTGTTTTTTACATGGCAACCCCTCCCTCGATGTTCAGTGAAATTCCGAAACACCTGAAGGATGAAGGGCTCTCTGATGATGTCCAGCATTCGAGGCTTGTTGTCGAAAAGCCCATCGGTTATGACCTGGATTCGGCAAGGGAGCTGAACAGGATATTTACAGAATGTTTCAGGGAATCGCAGGTTTTCAGGATAGACCACTATCTCGGAAAGGAAACGGTGCAGAATATACTGGCATTCCGCTTTGCAAACCCGCTTTTTGAACCTCTGTGGAACAGGAGGTATGTCGATTATGTAACGATAACCGTTGCTGAGGAGCTGGGTGTCGGGCACAGGGCTGGATATTACGAACATGCAGGCGCCCTGCGCGACATGATCCAGAATCACCTCATGCAGCTGCTTTGTCTTGTGGCCATGGAACCGATGGTCTCGTTTGAAGCAGACGAGATCCGCAATAAGAAAGCGGATGTGCTTCATGCAATTCGTCCCATAACGAACGATAAAGTTGACAGATATGTAATCCGCGGGCAATATGGCAGTGGTGTCACCGATGGCAGGAAAGTCCCGGGTTATCGCGATGAAAAAGGAGTAGCGCCGGATTCAGCGACCGAAACCTTTGTGGCGCTTAAGCTCTTTATCGATAACTGGAGGTGGCAGGATGTGCCATTCTATCTCCGGACGGGAAAACGGCTTGCTGAACAGTCTTCAGAAATTGTAATACAGTTCAGCGCCGTCCCTCATCGTTCATTTCCGAAGGAGGCTTCATCGGAATGGCAGCCATCGAGCATTATAATCTCGATTCAGCCCGATGAGTGCATAACGCTGCGGTTCCAGGCACGCCAGCCGGGTCCGAATGTCATCCTGAAACCCGTTGATATGCGTTTTAATTACAGGGAAAGCTTCTCAGGTCCTTTTCCTGAAGCATATGAAACTTTGCTCTGGGACATCATGCAAAATGATGCAACGGAATTCATGCGCGCAGACCAGGTTGAAGCTTCATGGAAAATACTGATGCCCATACTCGAAAACTGGGCAGAAAACAAGCCCCGCAGCTTCCCGAATTACGAAGCAGGTTCATGGGGACCGGCTGAAGCAGAAAAGCTGCTGGCTTTACAGGGACATTCGTGGGGCAATTCACCTCATGTTCATTTTGATAAAAAGAATTTAAACTTTTCGAAAGATGGAACCTCAGACACAGGAAGCAGAAGTGAGCACAGAACTCGATCAGTTGTGCATTAATACAATTCGTTTTCTATCGGTAGATGCCGTCCAGAAGGCAAACAGCGGGCATCCCGGGCTGCCGCTGGATTCAGCTCCCCTGGCGTATGTCTTATGGACCAGGTACCTGAAATATAATCCTCGAAATCCCGACTGGTTTGACCGCGACAGGTTTGTTCTTTCGGCAGGTCATGGCTCGATGCTGCTTTACAGCATGCTTCATCTTACAGGGTATGACCTTTCACTCGACCAGATCAAACAATTCAGGCAGTTTGGCAGCATTACCCCCGGACATCCTGAAAGGGAGCTTACCCCGGGAGTGGAGACCACGACAGGACCGCTTGGACAGGGTTTCGGCAATGCAGTGGGCATGGCCATGGCTGAGGCTTACCTGGCTGCCAGGTACAACAGGCCCGCCATGGAAATTGCGAACCATTTCACATATTGCCTTGTGAGCGACGGTGACCTCATGGAGGGTGTTTCTTCAGAAGCAGCCTCCCTGGCAGGCCATCTGAAACTGGGAAAGCTTATCTGCATATACGACTGCAATCACGTAACACTCTCAGCTTCAACCAACGTTGCATTTACAGACGATCACAGGAGAAGATTTGAATCATACAACTGGCATGTTCAGATTGTGGAGGATGGAAATGATATCGACGCAATCAGCGCTTCACTCAGGATCGCCCGTGAAGAAACCAGCCGTCCATCCATGATAATTATGAGGACGCACCTTGGTTACGGCTCCCCGAACAAACAGGATACCTTCGAAGCGCATGGCTCGCCCCTTGGGGAGGATGAGGTGAAGCTGACCAAAGATAACCTGGGCTGGCCTGCAGATTCTTCATTTTATATTCCTGATGAGGCACGCGAATTTTTCATGAGAGCTGTCGAACGGGGACGCAAACTGGAAGATGACTGGAATTCAGGGTTCAGGGCTTATGAAAAGCAATATCAAAAAGAAGCAAATGAACTGCGGCAGCTGATCGATGGGGACCTGCCTGATGGGTGGGATTCAAAGATACCTGTGTTCCCTGCGGACCAGAAAGGCATTGCTACCCGTGTTGCATCGGGTAAGATCATGAATGCTATAAGCCCGTCGCTTGCAGGATTTATAGGTGGCTCAGCCGATCTGAATCCTTCGACGCATACAGCCTTGAAAGATGCAGGGAATTTTGGCAATTCAGATGTGAGGGGGGATCTCCAGGGTTCTGTCGGAGGAGGCTGGAGCTATGCAGGAAAGAATATCTTTTTCGGCGTGAGGGAGCATGCCATGGCGTCGATCCTGAACGGACTCTCCGTTCCCCATGGAATGATCCCTTTCGGAGCCACTTTCCTCACTTTTTCCGATTATATGCGCCCTTCGATAAGGCTGGCTTGCCTTATGAAGGCTCATGTGGTGTATGTCTTTACTCACGACAGCATTGGTCTGGGAGAGGATGGTCCAACGCACCAGCCGGTCGAGCATCTCGCAGCCCTGCGGGCAATACCCGGACTTACTGTGATCAGGCCCTGTGATGCAAATGAAACATCAGAAGCATGGCGTGTGGCAGTTACAGCCAGGAACCCTGTGGCGCTGATCCTCACCAGGCAGAATGTGCCTGTGCTTGACAGGAACGAATTCACCTCTGCAGACGGATTGAGAAAGGGAGCATATATTCTTAAAGACGCGCCAGGCTCAAAACCTCAGCTCATACTTGTCGCCACAGGTTCGGAAGTAAGCCTTATCGTTGAAGCAGGGAGAAGACTATCGGATCAGAATATTGCAGTGCGCCTCGTATCGATGCCAAGCTGGGAGCTTTTTGACCAGCAGCCCCAGGATTACAAAAATTCGGTATTCCCTCCTGACGTACACGGCAGGCTTGCTGTTGAGGCGGGTGTCACGCAGGGATGGCAGAAATATGTCGGTGAGAAAGGCGATATCATAGGCATAGATCATTTCGGTGCATCTGCGCCCGGTCCTGTTGTGATGAAGGAATTCGGATTTACGGCTGAAAATGTTTTTGAGAGGGCTATCGGGTTGGTAAAAAGAATTACGTAATTAATTACGGAATAAATTACGTAATTCTTTGTAGGGACATGCCATGGCATGTCCCTGCGGATTTGATTTCCTTTTCTCCTGCATTTTTGCTATCTTTATATGAATAACCTTTCATTCAACTTCCACCTAAAAAACATAATATGAAATCTTCACGAAGGAAATTTATTGGGCAGATCGGCGGTGCCACCATGCTGCTTGCAGCAGGTTCACTTAAGTCGGTGGCATCGGCACAGGTAAAGGCAGCCGGTCCGAATGACAAGATCAGGATAGCGACAATAGGCATGGGCATCATGGGCAATGCCGATACAGACACGGCCCTGAAGGTGCCTGGTGTGGAACTCGCTGCAGCATGTGACCTCTATGACGGCAGGCTTGCAAGAGCAAAGGAAAAATACGGGAATAATGTATTTACCACGCGTGATTACAAGGAGATACTTAACAGGAAAGACATCGATGCAGTGATTATTGCAACTGCCGATCTCTGGCATGCACGCATTGCCATCGAAGCAATGAACAGCGGCAAGGCAGTGTACTGCGAGAAACCCGTGGTGCAGAAGATCAGTGACGGCCTTCCGGTTATCGATGCACAGAAGAAAACCGGCAAGCCCATGCAGGTTGGCAGCCAGAGAGTAAGCAGCATCGTTTATAAGAAGGCAAAAGAGATGTACCGGCAGGGCGCAATAGGACAGCTCAACTGCGTGGAAGCTTCATTCGACAGGCAGGATGCCCTTGGCGCATGGGAGTATACCATGCCGACAGACGGGTCGCAACAGACAGTTGACTGGAACAGGTATATAGAGGGAATGAAACCAATGCCCTGGGATCCGAAAAAATTCTTCTGGTGGAGAAACTACCGCGATTTCGGGACAGGTGTGGCCGGTGACCTGTTCGTACACCTGCTTTCAGGGATCCACCTGATGACTGATTCTATCGGTCCGAAACAGATCTTTGCATCAGGTCAGCTTTGTTACTGGAAGGACGGGCGGGACGTCCCTGATGTGATGACTGCCATAATGCACTATCCCGAATCAAAGGAACATCCTGAATTCCAGCTGATGCTAAGGGTGAATTTTGTAAGCGGCCTGGGTGATAAGGGAGTCACGCGTTTTATTGGCAGTGAGGGGGCTATGGAAATGCTTGACAGCGGCTTCAAAATAACTCACAGCATAATGTCAAAGGCTCCCGGCATTGGTGGTTGGGACGCTCTGGACACATATCCGAAGGCGATGCAGCAGGAGCTTTTGAAACAGTATGACCAGAAATATACCGAAGAGCAGAAGAAGAGGCCTGTCGTGCCTGACTTCACATACAAAGCTCCTGAAGATTATGATGAGCATCTGGAGCACTTCAAAAACTTCTTCGATGGCGTGCGAGACAACAAACCTCTCGTTGAAGGTCCTGTCTTTGCAGTGAGGGCTGCCGCTCCGACGCTGGCATGCAATGATTCCTATTTCCAGAAGAAGATCATCAACTGGGATCCTGTTAACATGAAGGTGGTGTAGGGCTCAGGGTGCAGGGAAATAAAATCAACGAGCCTTCCATTATCGTCTGACGTTCAGGACATACTCACGTCCGATGAAAAACCGTCACAATTAAGGTGGTGGGAAGGGAAGATACGCCAGTTCCGGGGACGAGGGAGAATTTTCCGATTTATTTCCCGACAAGATCGTTCCAAATGAAGCTTATGACATTGGATGGCTTGCCAAGAGCTTCAGGATAAAACAGGGTCGAGGTTGAATATCCCTGGCCATTTGCCAGGGGATATATCCTCAGGTAGACAGTGCCTGTAATAACATTTTTGACAGGCGGGTTAAATGAATAGATGTTCGCTTTTCCGTAAACCGGCACGGCTATGTCGGAAGAATTGACATAAAGGTAATCTCTGAGTATCCCGTTTCCCTTTGTAATATAATTATCTTTTGATACATCAGGTGAGTTGCCGGCATAAGCGACAAAAGGGTACCCGTACAGATTATAGGTTATTGCCGTATCTCCGTTAAACTTGAGATAAATGAGAAGATCTCGTTCAACAGGGTCATAGCCCATGCTGTCGAGGGTCAGATCGTATGTCGGTATTTCATAGATGCCTGAGCTGGTATATGTCGGACTGTAACCGCCGACATGATAAATGAAAGGCGGAGCCCAGCCCTGGATATAATTATCTTTCTTAAGGTATATCTTGTATTTGCCATAGGAAATATTCTCAAAAAGATATTTGCCGGCAGGATCGGTTGTGTCGCTTTTCACGATTGAACCCTCCTGCAGGAGGTTTACGAGAACCCCCGACCTGTCCTGGACAGATACGCATGACTGGTTGAATACCGATATTCTTCCGATTATCTTTCCTGTGATGATTTCTTCCTGTTTCGTGCATGCCTGAAGCAGGATTGTTAAAGTGAATAATGTGTATGCGAATTTCAACATTATGATGTCACGGCAAAATGAAGCTTATAACATTGGTAGACCTTGTCTTGTCAAGAGTTGAATACTGTCTTACTCCAAGATACGTATCGAGGTACCCGTCCGCCTCATACTTATTGATTGGAAAGCCCCTCATATATACCCTGTCTCCGCTTCTGAAGGGAGATCCATCCGGATGTGTCAGGAGATATTCCGGATCGACATAAAATGTACAGAAGTTATCATTAAATTGTTCACCCCATGAAAAATAACGTATTTTACAGTTGTCCCATGAGACACTCTCATCATTTCCCAGGCATAGCACTAAATCGAAGCTGTAGGCGGCCTGGTTTTGTTGAGTAATATCTGTTTCAATGCAGATCCATGTCTTCTCAGGAAAATTTCTCGGCCGGATGCCGATATAAGGAATTTTGAAAGTTGGCAATTTGCGTACGCCCGGCTTCCTGAACAGTTTAATCCTCCCTGCATTTACCGTATCATTTCCAAAAAGCTTAATACCATATTGTCGGATGCTGCCGAAGCCTTCCTTGCTGTAATCAAGGAAATAAGTGCCGTTACCTAACCCCGGAAGCGTAAAGCGTCCATCCTTATCAGTTATGGCGGATGAGTGGCCATATGGGCCGGTTGCAATAACTGAGATGCCTTCCTCTGTGTTAGTCGTCTCGGTGTATGCAATCCCTGAAATGACACTGTTAGTCGTCAGCGGCACCGGTCCTTTTTCACATGCAACCAGGAGCAAAAGGCCCGACAGCAGACACGTAATAAAATGTCTATTGCGGAACAACAAATGAAAACTGGGCAGATTCATCACCTAAATTCGGATAAACTGTAGTATATGTTGTATAATCAAAATAGGAATCTATTCCCACCACAATCCTGGAACCAAAATCATAGACAGCACTTTTCCTGTTGAGGATGCATGCCTTAAAGTATATCTTTTTCCCGGGATCAAAACCGGCACTCTTGTAATTAAATGCACCTTTGAACTTGTCATCCGATCTGAGTAAATAGCATGATATTAACTTTTTTGCTTCAGTAATGGAAAATCCCGGGAGATCTGAAAGGTATACCTGTAAAGACATCTGGTTGGAAATATTGTCTTTAAAGCCAAAGGTTGCTGAGAGTGAGTCATTTTCAACCGACAATTCGACGATCTTCGTCTCCGGGACCTGGTAAAGAAAGAAACCGCTGCAGTTAGCGCCCGGGGACAAATTAAGTCCCAGTATTGTAGGCGTTCCGCCCAGGTGCTTGATTCCGAATTGTTTCATTGTGCCAAATCCGGGTTTGCTCAGGATCAGTTCGTATGTCCCTGTCGGCAATCCGGTAAGTTCAAATCTACCGGCTTTATCAGTATAAGCTGTATAATCTTTTAATCCGCGCGCAGTTACAAGAACATCGCTCCGGTCTTCCAGTTGGTTGGAGAACTCATCGAACGTATAAACATAACCGACCAGGCTGCCTTTCAGATCCGGAAGCAGTGTCTCCTTCTGACAGGATGATAAGAAGATACAAACAACATAAAACCATAAAAATGCAGCTCGCATGTTCAGGGTTTTAATTCCAGTACAAATTAGGAAAAATAAATAGAAAACAAAAAACCCGGCACTAACGTGCAGGGCTTTACTGTTTGTAGCGAGACGGGGGGTTGAACCCCGGACCTCGTGATTATGAATCACGCGCTCTAACCAACTGAGCTATCTCGCCATATGCGCTCTGACCTCCCGATAGCTATCGGGATGAGCTATCTCGCCGTGTCCACCGTAGCTTTAGCGCAGGAGTGCCCTGTCTTCGTCCGCTGTAGCCTTGGCGAAAGCGGATGCAAATATAATTAGTTTGCCACAAAATAACAATATGAGCAGAAAGATCGCTTTCATAATGTTGTTTTTTTTCCTATATTGCAGAATAATAAGGTGTTCAGTATTAAAATAGATGAAGTCAAAGTACGAGCTTGAATATAATTTCAATTGTTCTCCGAAAGTTCTTTTTTCGAGGTTAAGCACTCCTGAAGGTCTGAGCGAATGGTTTGCCGATGAAGTAAATGCCAAAGGTGACCTCTTTTCCTTTTCCTGGAACAGAAGTGTTCTGAAAGCACGCCTTTCGGCCCTGAAAGAAAACAAGCTCGTGAGGTTCGAATGGATTGTGAACGGCAACAAAGATTCTGATTACTTTGAATTCCGGATAAACAGGGAAGAGCTTACCGGAGACATAGCTCTGATCATTACAGACTTCGCAGAAGCTGAAGAAAAAGAAGATTCAATGGACCTGTGGGATTCGCAAATACAGGATCTGAAACGCCTGCTTGGTATTTAATCGCTGATTACTTTTCCGGTTTGCACGACAACAGGTAAACACCGCTTGTACACAGGTCCTCTTCAGACATATGCCTGAATTTACCCGGTAATTTTCCGGCTCGAGATTGTTCTTCGATACCCTTGTGACAAATGTCATAATCCTGAGGGGGACTAATACAGCCAGATGTATATGCATAGAGTGACTAAGGCTAGGAAGCTCCATTGAAGCCTCCAGTCAGAAAATCCTTCAAAAGGGGTAATCTTCCCTGAGTAATTGATCGTTGTTTTCTCAAGCTTTTCCGGGGCAGTTTTCGGCGTGAAGGATGAAACAAGGAAAAGCACGCCAGTTATCAGTATTTCCGCCCACAGCCCACGATACCCGAAATTGAGTGTGAGCTTATGATGCAGGAACGGGAAGACATTTTTTGCACTCTCAGGCCCGATAAGCTGATCGATGACGAATATTGTTGCAAGCACAATTCCGAACAGCACCGATACGGTTGCACCTTTCATCGTGACCTTTTTGCTCACGATCCCGAAGAAAATGGCAGGGAACACGGGAATGACAAGGTATGCAGTTATTGTCTGAAGATACTTGTATAATCCCTCTTCATTTTTATATACCAGGTAGGCAGCCCCGATACCCAGGAATGTGACGATGATTATGATGTACCTGCCCAGGGTCACCTGTCTCTTCTCGTTTAGATCCTTGTTGTATTCGACGATGAAATCCCTGACAACAAGTGTCGATACTGAATTGAGAACTGCAATAAGAGATGTTACCAGTGCAGCCATGAGTGAAGCAAGAAGGAGTCCTCTTAAACCGGCCGGAAGAAGTTTGTTAAGCAGCAGCACAAAGGTCTGCTTTGTTTCATCTCCATGCAGCTCCCCCGGAAAGAGTGCGTATGCAATTACTCCCGGCAGGGCGAAAATAAATATCGGTAATAATTTCAGAAGTATGGCAAACATTGAGCCTTTCCGAGCCTGCCTGAGGTCAGGGGCTGCCAGCACCCTCTGTACATTCACCTGGTCGATGGTCCAGTAAAAAACTCCTGCATAGAATGCGGTAGCCAGTATTCCCCAGAAAGGATATACAGGATCATCGAATGGTTTGCCGATCGTCATCATTCCGCCGGCTTTGTCCATAAGGCCTTCCCATCCGCCCACCTTATGGAGACCGAAGAAAAGCATCAGCGCTGCCCCACCGATCATTATGATCACCTGGATTGCATCGGTATATGCGACCGCAGTGAAGCCTCCTATGATAGTGAAAGCTGCAACAGCAAGCCCGATGATCAGTACAGTTGTCATTATGTTCCATCCAACGAGGCTGTTCATGACAAGAGCGCCGGCAAAAAGAGTGAACGCGAGCTTTGTCATAACGCTGATCACGAGCATAAGCCCTGAAAAGAAGATACGTGCCCTGCGTTCATACCGTATTTCAAGGAACTCCGGTATCGTATATATCCTGTTCTTCATATAATAAGGGAACAGGATGGCGCATCCGAATCCCAGTGTTATCGCAGTGGTCAGCTCGACAGAACCCGCTGACAAACCATAACGGTATGCATCACCCGAAAGGCCTACAAGGTGCTCTGCCCCGATATTTGTGGCAAACAGGGAAGCCCCGATGATGGGCCACATGATCTTCCTGCCCCCGAGAAAGAAATTGCTGCTGTTTTGCGAAGCCTTCTTAATATGGGCCATGTACAATCCGAACATAAGGCTTCCGCCCATTATTGTGGCAAGCACTATCCAGTCGAGAGGGGTGAGGGTAAGATCCATTTCTGTCTTGGTGTCTTGGTGTCCGGGCGTCCGGGTGTCCGCCCCCGTGACTGTTATGATAAAATTTTGTCCATTCTTTTGATGCTCTGTATCATTGATCTGATGGTGTGGTAGTTGATCTTCCAGGAATGGCTCATGTGTGTCCAGATGGGTTTGCCTTCGCGGGTCATAAGAGGATACCATTCACCCACACCTTTATTGATCATCCGGTCGAATACGAACCGGTGGACATTCCTGTAAGCTTCCCAGTACCTGTCATCTCTGAACATGATCGTCGCATCGAGCAACCCGATAAGGACCTCGGCCTGCTGCCAGAATTCCTTTTCCATGTCGTATACGCCGCCCGAGTGAGCGCCTTCCACAAAAACTCCTCCGTATTCATTGTCGATTCCGTTTTTCACTGTATGATCAAAAATTATTCTGAACAGGTCAGAGTATGAGGAGGGGTCAGTTCCAAGTGTTTCGAGTGCGTGGATCATCAGCCAGGCAAGCTCGGTATTGTGGCCGTAACTTGTATTGTCGGTGGAATTCTTTTTGGTTGAATTCTCCGAGAACCTGTCCCAGCCCCAGATGATATCAAATTTAATTTGGGGAGCGATGGTCCAGTCTCTGTAGAATTGCGGAATGCCTGTCTTATACATGGGATGGAGAAACCTGGTTGTGAGCAGGTCGATATCCTCGAGAAGCTTTCTCCTGTGAACCTCCTGGCGTGAGCACTCATAAAGAGCCGTAAAAGCCTCCATCAGATGCATATGGACATCGAGTGTTTTCCTGTCACCTCCCCTGCTGCCCGGCCCGCACAGGATCCACTTCCGCTCAAACATTTCAAAATATCCTCCGTATAAAGTGTCTGCACAGTGTTTCTGAATAAGGTCAAACACTTTTTCTGCATACTCGATTCCCCTCGGGTCACCTGTTGCAAGGGTATATTCACTCAACGAATAGATTGCAAAGCTCTGACCATATATTATCTTCCTGTCAATCTTTACATTCCCTTTCCTGTCCATCATCCAGAAGAAACCACCATGCTCCTTATCCCACATTTTATTAATAAGGAAGTCAGCGCCATGTCTTGCATATACTGCGAATTCGCCACTCCCGTATCCTGACCTGTGAGCAGATGAAACCGAATAGAGGCACCGGGTCTGTGCGATAAGCGATTTTTCATCTTCGCCGGAATCATTTCCTTTCTCGTCAAAATGTGTAAGGTAACCCCCGTTCACCCTGTCGATAAAACGGACTGTCCAGAAGGGGATCAATTCATTATTAAGATGATTATAAGCTTCCTCACGGTAAGCTTTAACTTCTTTTAAATTCATTTTAATCCAGTTTATTGTGAAGTGAAACCAGGAAATCACGATTGTCTGCCCGGAGGTACTGCATCTCTCCGCCCATGCGGCTGAAAGTTTTAATATACCGGAGATAATATGAAGGATTGTCGGCAGGAGGCTCGCCTTTCTTCCAGTCCCAGCCGGATTCGGCGAGATCGACAACGAGCATGAACTGGTTATTTATCACGTTGCCTTTTCCCATTTCCACATTGCGCGACATCGACAGGGCTTTTTCAAAGATCATGGGCGACATCACTGCCGATCCGAGTGAGATGTAAACACCATTTTCAATATTCCTGACACTTTCAGCATAAGCAAGGAAGTCATTCTGGGCTGTTCTGCCGATAGCAGCGCCATTATTTGCCGGATGGGTATAAATTATATCATGCCCGAACATGGGGTGACCTGTAAAAGGAATGCCAAGCCTGTATGCTGCGGCCTGCACGGAATATTTTTTAAACGGATGGGGTATTTTCAAAAACCCGGGCGCGATCCGGTATTTCGTGATTATCCCTGCAAGATCTGCTGCTGCTGCTGCGAGATCTGGATCAGGTTCAAAGTTATGATCTGCAGAGTACTTCAAAACTTCTTTTTCAGGAATATCCAGACCTTCACGGCTGATCATCTTTCCTACAGATTCTCCATAACCGAGGCCTTCATACGCTCCGACTGCAATTCCAAGGTTGATGTAATAGCCTGTTTCCTCCCAGATCCCGAATTCTCCCCTGCTTACATTTGCCCTGACATCCTCGCTCGACCTGCCCTGGAAGGCAAATTCCCAGTCATGGATGATGCCAGCGCCGTTCGTCGCAAGGTGGGTGAGCCAGTCGTTTTCCATTAACCCGATCAGGACAGGGGCGAGCCCGTTCTTTATCGTGTGCGCACCGAAAGCAAGGATGACCGGCCTGTTATCCTTTCTCGCTTTCTTTATCCTCTCGGCTGTGTTTCGAATTATATCTTCATCGGATGAAGAGATTGCAGCATGTCCGTGCCCCGGGTTGACATGATCTTTGGATATGTCAACTTTACTGGTCCTTTCGGCAAGTTTTCTGAAGCGGATCCTGTCCCTGTCGAATTTAGGATATGGCATGTCTTCAGAGATTAATGAGTTTCATAAGCTGTTCGAATTGAGTGAAGTCGGGTATGATGAAATCGGCTCCCGCTTTGATCAGCCTTTCACGTTTATGCAGGTTCAGGCCATAGCGCCTGAGTTCATGGCTTGCGACACCGACGGTCAGGCCGCCACGTTTTTTGGTTTCCCTGATTTCAACAGGGCCGTCGCCGAATGTCACAACTTTGCTGGATGCTGCCGGACCTATTTCATCGAGGATCCTGTCGAGAACTACTTTTTTTGCATCGTTGTTGATGTCACCGACAGAACCATAAATTCTTCCTTCAAAAAGCTTTTCGTAGCCAAGCGCTCTTGCTTCATTGATGACATCACCCGTATCGGTTCCGCTGGCGAGATACAGCTTCAGACCCTTTCCTGCAAGCAGTTTCAGAAAGATTACCGAGTTTTTGATCGTAAGGTCGCTGAGATTCAGCTCTCCCCTGCGGAACCTGGATTCTCGCTCACTGACCATTTTCATCAGCTCATCGTTGTAGAGCTTTTTGTATCCTTCGGGAGTGAGGATATCCTTTCCTGTGACAAAGCCGAACTCTTTTACCAGGCTTACAAGGCCATGCATTTGTGAAATTGTCTGGATGCCTGTGGTCAGATCGATAAACTCCCTTACTCTTGTCCTTACCCTGGAAAAATCGATCTCCTCCGCATTTTCATAAGATCTCCCGAAAATAGCATTGATCATCACGGGTTCCATGATCTGTTCCCAGCCTTCCCGCATGGTGGAAACAGTTCCGTCATGATCAAAAATGACATGCTCGGGTGTAATTGTCCGATCTGCCTTAGTTACTGTTTCTATCGAAGTCTTTTCAAAGTATTTTGAAATCCTGGGATTTTCAGCCAGATCAGGATTCCAGATAAAGTCAGGATCAGCTCCGATCCCGATTATTTCTGCAGGAGTGGCTGTGCCTGTCTGGAACAGCTTCTGCACTGTGATTCCGGCAACCAGGGTTCCCAGTTCCGCCGCCATGTTCATTCCGAATCCCGCGGCCAGGGCAGAAGCAGCGCCTGCCAGGTAACTGTCCCCTGCGCCCACGGTATCAGTTCTGGACAATATCAGCAATCCCGGGATCTCCTGGACGCCATCCGAACCGATGATCATAGAACCTTTAGATCCGCGTGTAATGAACAGCGGTTTCCCATATTTTTTAAAAAGCTGCTGAGCCGCCGGGCTGAGATCAGACATGCTTATTGGCTCATCAGGCTTCCGTATTATCCCGCATAGCCTCATGGCTTCCGTGTCATTCATTTTCCTGATCGACCCGGTGTAGAAATCATTGAAGCTGCGACTGTCAGTGATGAACGTCTTTTCCGGATGTTTTCCGATCAAATCAAGAAGCTGTCTTTTAAGATAGTCTGTATGGATCCCTGAAGGCACCTGCTGGTTTATGATCACAACATCCGCATCGGTGAGGCCTTCGGACAGCTTTTTTATCAGATCATCTGCCGTGGATTCACTCAGCTTGTTGAGGTTGCCGAAATCTATCCTGTTCAGTTCCTTGCTGCCGGCATACGGTTTTGAATAGGTATGAGTATGCCACTCTTTTTCCTGGACAAGGAGGCCTGCAGTGTCGATACCTGTTTCTTTCATTATCCTCACCATCTCATGGCCAAAGGGATCTGTTCCGATTACACCAAACGCGCTGACCTCCTTCACACCTAACGCTGCAAGATTGTTTGCAACATTCCCTGCCCCTCCGAGTGAATATCGCTGCTCTGTAACAGGCTTTGTGGGCAGGCCGGTTTCAATTGAAATTTCACTTAACGATTCATCAATAAACCAGTATGCATCGAGGCAGAAGTCGCCTATGATGGCGATCTTTACCCGGCTGATGGAGTTGAGGAGTTTAAGGAGTTTATCTTTTTTCACCGTTTTTAAGTTAAGCAAAAAATGTAAGTATTCTAAATGAACGAACCACCCCGGCCAGGAAGAGTGCGCATGATAGAACAGTTAGTAGTCTGGCCACCCCTCCTTCAAAAAGGAGGGGAGAATACAAAACCTATTCTTCCAGGAGATTGACTTCCCTGATCTCGCCTGCGCTGTTTTTCCGGCCATGCTCCTGAAAGAGGCTCGATTGAGATGAATCTTCCCGGGACAATAGCCAGTGCAGCCGCTCCTGTTGCGGTGATCCTTACAAACTTGCGCCTGGACACTTTCGGTCTCATATCATTATGATTATGATTTGCTGCTGAAGAAATAATTTTCCACCATGAGGCAGATGGCGTGGTAAACAGGAAGATGCAGTTCCTGCACTGCAGAAGTCCGGGTGCCGGGTACGTTGATCAGGATGTCGCATTTTGCCTTCATTGCACCGCCGGTTTCACCTGTCATGCCGATCACGGTCATTTCTTTTGCAGATGCAGTGATAATTGAATCGATAATGTTTTTGGAATTACCGGACGTGCTAATGGCAAGAAGCACATCGCCCTTGTTGCCATACACTCCGACCTGTTGTGCAAAGACCAGGTCGGGATCGATGTCGTTCGCTACGGCTGTCATCAGAACCGTATGGGCGCTCAATGAGATTACGGGAAAGCCCTGCTGAAGCTTCGAGGCAATGTATTTTCCCCTTTCGCCATATGCTGAAAGCCGCCCGGCGAGAGCTTCGCCGAGAGGACGCCGGTGTTCGAACCCCTTCATCAGTTCACCGGCTATATGGCCGGCATCAGAGCTGCTTCCTCCGTTGCCGCATATAAGAAGCTTGCCTGAATTGCTGAAACACCTTACAAGGCATTCGGCGGCTTTTGCGATTTCAACTTCCACGACGGAAAGTTCAGGGTATCTCCGGATAAGGTCTGCTGGTACTGTTATTGCTTTCATAATTTCAGAACATGTCTTCATAGATAGCCACACAAAGAGCGGCATAATCACCGATCGAATCACCCAGGAGCGCCCGCCTGATGCTGCAGACTTCAAGTGCCGGCGGAAGGGCTTCTTTTCTTAGAACTTCATCAACAACAGGTTTAAAAAGATCTTCATTCCTTTCATAGATGCTGCCGATGACAATGCATTCGGGATTGAGAACGTCGATAAGGATCGCCAGTCCGCGTCCAAGATACTCAGCCGCGATCCTTATTATCCCTGCAGCAACAGGATCACCGGCCCTGGCTGCCAGCGCTACTTTCCGGGCATCGATTTCGCCCAGCATGTTCCTTTCGGTACAGAATCCGACAGCTTCACCCTTATCGAGCTTTTCGGCAATAACGGATCTGGCAAGATTGGCAATACCTCCGCCGCTGCAGAATCCCTCGAAAGAGCCTGCCTTGCCGTACCCGACAGGGCCGGTCTCTGCAAGCCTGATATGGCCGACCTCGCCTGCCAGGTCATTTGTTCCGCTGTAAAGCCTTCCGTTCAGGATTAAACCGCCGCCCATACCTGTTCCGAATGTCAGGAAGATCATGTTCGACGTGCCCTTGCCGGCACCCATGAGCCATTCCGCGAGTGCACATGCGTTGGCATCATTCTGGAGTGCTGTATCAACACCAAACTGATCCCTGAAGATCCTGGTTATGGGTACTGAATCCCATCCGGGAAGGTTGGGAGGGGAGTAGATCATTCCCTTTTTTGAGTCGAGGGGGCCGCCGCAACTGATCCCGATTCTTTTCAGTTTATGAGAAGGGAACTCGTCAAGAATGGCCTTTACATTGATGCTGAATTCATCAAGAATACTTTGCCAGCCTCTCTGCACCCTTGTTTCAAAACCTGTTTTTTTCTTTATGCTGAATTTATTGTCACCTGCAATCACTGCGCATTTTGTTCCGCCTATGTCGAGACCGATATATAATTCTTCCTTTCCGGGCATAAATCATTTGTTTATAACATCATTTAAATATAATGCAAAAAAAATTCAGACTGCAACGCCCTTTGTGCCCTTTGAGCATTTTTACACGAAGGACACAAAGTAACTCTTCAATAAATTTATTCAGCAGGTTTAAATGTCAGTACGAATGCACCCGTTATCTTTCCCTGCCTGGGTGAGCCGGCAGGGACCGTTGAAATGAAGACAGCCACTTTCATGCTGGTTTCCGTCTGTTGCAGAATTACACATTCATTCTGCCAGTCTTTAAAACCAAGAAAAGCTTCCTTTGAAAATGAGAGTGTTGCAGCATCCTTAATTGTAACATTTGTTACATTTTCGCCATCATCATCGGTGCAAACCTCCAGGTTCAGATCCTTTGATTCGTTCATCGCAAATGCGAGGCCTGAAGGAGAATGCCAGGAAGTCATTAATGTGAGGCCCCTGTCAGCAGCTGATTGGGATGGCGGTGTATTGGGAATATTTTTGGAAGTGCAGTACATCAATCCTGCCGGAATTCCCTGTCCTGCAGCTACAACAGAAAAAGTGCCGTCATTTTTAAAAACATATTTATCCTGGTATGCTGTTGAAAAGCCCCAGGCGGACAGGATTCCTTTAGCCAGGGTTTTTTGAACTGTCAGAACGGCATCGGCTTTTGCCATGAAGATCTCAGCATCCTCATCCAGTGTCCATGCCCGGCCGTCAGCATCGTTTTCTCCGCCAGTCAACATTTCCATAGTGGTCATGGACGGGATTTTTACGGTTGTGTTAAAGATGCTTGTTCCTCCCGGGCCGGTCACTGTGAGGCTGATAGAATATTCTTTTCCGAAATCCGCAAAGACGTGAACAGGATTTTGCTCGGTCGATCCGTTGCTTCCGTCACCAAAATCCCATTCGAAAGTTTCGGCATCAGAAGCCACAACAGTAAACACTGCCGCATTTGCATTGATTTTTACGGTTATTACGGCTGATGGTGCCGGATCCCGGCTGCATGAATGCAAACCGATTGCTGCGGCAATCATAATTACCGGGAGTAGAATTGGCCTGTTCAGCTGCATACCCATCCGCCAGCGAGATTAGGTTACATTTACTCAAATCTAATGAATTACCGGTCAAAAATCAATATTTCAGGCAGTTTTGTTGATGTTTTTGCTATTCAGGCACTCTAGCGCACTTCTCCATAATGCCTCTCCCTTTCTATCTCTTCGTTATCGATCGGTATATCCTGTTCTATCTTCCTCCAGTCGATCGTATGGCCATATTTCTCCATGGCCTTTTCGGCGTCGAATATCCTCCTGTCGTGCAGTTCCAGCGTATAGGGGGTATAATCGGGGACAGGGGTGAAAAAGTCCTGCAGCAAGGAACCGGTCACGTCGAACTGGTTCACATAGGGCACATTAAGTATGTTGTATATCGTTTTGAGGATGGATCCGAAATTGGCATGTGTATGCGAGACATATCCTCTCTTGACATAAGGCCCTGCCATCATCAGGATGGACCTGTGTGCATCAATATGATCCACACCTCCCTGCGGGTCGTCCTCGGTGATTATGACAAGCATGTCTTTCCAGTAGCGGGTCCGCGAAAGAAAATGAAGCATTCTTCCGAGGGCCAGGTCATTATCTGCCATGTAGGACTGGGGGTAAGGATAGCCATCTTCGGGTCTTGGCCGGGTGCCATGATCGTTCGGAAGCTGAATAGTAACCAGTGAAGGCATTTCTTCACTGCCCCTGATCCATTTTTCAGTGAATTCCTTTTCAAACTGGTCAGCCCTGTACTGATCGGGAATTTTCATGTTAAATCCGGCATAATTGTGGCTTGTCCTGGTAAAAAGCGCTTTCTGCATGGGAACCATTACAAGATGTGCTGCACCGGTCAGAGTGTCATACCATTCTTCTCTTACATGAGCAGTTTCGTTTGCCTCCCCGAAATTATAGAATGAAACATTTCTTCTTTCGAGTGCTTCCCACAAGCCACCTGTTTCCGCATAATCCTCAGGATCCATGCTCCCTGTTGTTCCGGGGAACCTTCTGCCGGGAGCTTTTGAGAAGATCTTTGCAGTTTTGGAAACGCTGGAATTCGCTTCGACCCATTCATTCGGAATAACTCCCATCATCCAGTGATGCCCGTGAATGGATGCATCACTGTCGGTGTAATAATTGTCTGCAAATGCATACTCCTGTGCTGTCTTGATATGATTGGGACTGATCATCAGGCCGGGAAAAAGCTTCCGCATCTTTTCAGGCAAAGTGTATTCATTGTTCACACCGTACCTCGCAAGTGTGCTGTCGCCTTTTCCTGTTTTAAGCTGACCCATTACTTCATCGTACGTCCTGTTTTCCTTGGTTATGTAAACTATATGCTTTACAGGTGATTTCCTGAGACCGGGAAGTGGCGGAAGAGGGTTGGTCGTATCATCTTCAATTATGAGGGTCCTGAAAGTGTTCTCAATGCATTGCCGTGTCATGTCACTGAGCTTCTCTTTACCAGGCACGGGTATTTTCTGGAAGCTCCCAAGCTGTATGTCTGAGACGAATGAGCCTTGTACGGGTGCTACGAATTCAGAACCTCCATTGGGACCTGCTCCCAGGCCACGGCAGGTTACGACATAAATTTCCTTTTCATCTGCTGAGAGTCTTACCCGTGTCGGTCCCCAGCCTGTGGGGATGAGACCGGTCGTTTCTCCAGATCTGGTATCGATCACAGCAACTGCGTTGAATCCAAGCAAAGCTACAAACAGCGTTTTCTCATCCCTGCTGAGGGTAAGGCCGAAAGGGAGCAGGCCCCGGAACCTGTCGATACGGTCATCAACTTTTATCTGTATGTGACCTGTAATCTCATGCTTCCTGAAGTCAATAACAGAAATATTATCGTTAGTTGCATTGGACACATAGGCGAACCTGCTTCCGGCAGCAACAGAATTCGGGCTGGCACCGCCAACTACTTCAGCATCCTCGATCATCTGGCCGATCTGGTGGCCTGTTTTGAATTTATCTATCACTTTTTTTGAAGAAAGATCAATTGTAAAAACACTCATGGCATCAGGGTGAAGCGGGCTCCCTACGCCTGGCGCTTCCCGGCCCTCCACCGTTGTCCCTTCAATCGATTCCCTGGTGTTGTCACCGTAAGGATGATGGGAGATCATCATGGTGTCATAGTTTTCAGGAGTCGCACCCTTGATAAGCGGGTATTCGTACATTCCAACATTTGCAACGAATGCTGTCGATGACTCAGGATCGAGCGTGAGGCCGAAAGGTAATCTTCCGGCTTTAACAGAAGAGGTTATCCTTCTCGTTTTCAGGTCGATACTCACCATCCGGAAATTACCCCGGTCGAGGACAAGCAGCTCGTTTGCCTTCTCATTATAGGCGAGGTCTGACGTGAAGCTGTCCTGGTAATCAATTCCGTCAACAGCCCCGTTCAGGGAGATGGAATCGAGCCTCGACAAATTTACTATATCGTAAATGATCACAGCTCCGTTGTCACCCCCGCTCAGAAAGACTTTGCCTGGGTCCTTTGAAAATGCCACTCCGAGAAATGAGCCATTCGAGAACGGAGATTTTATTTTCTTCTGATAGTCGGGCACCCTGGTGACTGCCATCGTCTTCAGATCGATGATGCTGAAAACACCATTATGAAGCGTGACTGCCTTGCTGCCGTCAGGTGAGAGTGCCATGCCGAAAGGATCGCTTGTGATACGAATCAGCCTGCCCGCAGGAGTAAGGAACCGCCCGCTGGGAAGAACTGTTGTTCCCGCAGTATCGATATTCGTAAACATTTCACCCGCAGGAACGGTAAGTATTTCAATGCCGCTTTTCCGGACTGTCCTGTTGCAGCTGCAGAGAGCGCTGATAAGGAAAATGTAAAAGATTTTTGTCATGGCGGGTTTAAACAACAATCAAATATATTGAATAGAGTGAAGTGCATGACCAATATTTAAATAAATTTACGGGTGACTGACTCAGTGATCGGTACGATGGAAGATATCGGCTTAATTTTAAAAGCGCTTGAATTTGCGGCCGTCAGGCATAAGAATCAATTCAGGAAAGGGGAAGACAGGCCCCCTTATATAAACCATCCCATCCAGGTGGCAAACCTTCTTGCAAACGATGCAGGCGAAAAGGATGCGGTTCTGCTTTCAGCATCCATTCTTCATGATGTCATCGAGGACACGGTTGAAACGGGCGATGAAAAAGAACAGCTTATCCGGGAGATAAGGAATCTTTTCGGCGATGAAGTTCTTGATGTGACCCTGGAAGTTACCGATGACAAAAGCCTGCGAAAGCCGGAAAGAAAACGCCTGCAGGTAGTTCATGCACCCCATATGTCTGACAGGGCAAAGAAGCTTAAAATAGCTGATAAAATATTGAATGTCAGGGATATAAAAAACAATCCTCCTGTCGGATGGCATTACGACAGGATCATTGAATATTTTAACTGGGCTGAACAGGTCGTATCCGGACTGAGAGGAGTTAACAGGAAGTTGGAGGAGATGTTTGATAAAACCCTTGCGGAAGCAAGAGAGAAATATAACATGAAAGAATAATTTTTTTGCCGCGAAGGCGCAAAGGCGCTAAGCATTAACCTTTTCAGCCTGAGGGCCCCCTTGGGGGTCGGGGGCGGACAGAGGTAAGGCATTTTTTTTAAACTTAATAACCCAAAAATCAACCAAACCATGAAAAACAACCGCAGGGAATTTTTAAGAAAGACAGGACTGGCAGGACTGGGAGTGCTCGGCGCACAGCTGCTTCATGCTAAAGATTCTTCATCTGACCAGAAAGGATCGAAGAAACCGGTGAAGCCTTACAAACAGGCTTTCAATATGAGCGGCTATGCTGCACCAAAGATCGATACTCTCCGCATCGGTTTCATAGGACTCGGTAGCAGGGGCCCGGGCCATGTGCTCAACATGTCGCTACTCGAGGGAGTTGAAATAAAAGGCCTTTGCGACCTTCTTCCCGAAGAAGTTGAAAAGGTAAGGAAAAGAATAGAGTTTACCGGGTTTAAGCCCGAGCTTTATTCAGGCAATCCTGAAGCATGGAAAAAGTTATGTGAAAACCCGGACATTGACCTCGTTTATATCTGCACTCCCTGGAACATGCATACGCCAATGGCTGTCTATGCAATGGAGCACGGGAAGCATGTAGCCATCGAGGTGCCTGCAGCACGCACCATAGACGAATGCTGGCAGCTTGTTCAGACTTCGGAGAAAACAAAGAAGCACTGCATGATGGTCGAGAACTGCTGCTATGACTTCTTTGAGCTTTTAACACTCAACATGGCAAGGCAGGGCCTGTTTGGCGAAATAGTTCATGGAGAAGGAGCCTATCTGCATAACCTTCTCGGGGCAAACTTCCAGAAAGAAGGGGGTTACTGGAATATGTGGCGCCTGAGGGAAAATGCAAGCAGGCAGGGAAACCTTTATCCGACTCACGGCCTTGGCCCCATTTGCCAGATAATGGATATTAACAGGGGTGATAAAATGGATTACCTTGTTTCAGCAATGAGCCGCGACTTCATGATGAATGAAACTGCAGTGGAAATGGCGGCTAAAGATGACTTCTTCAAAGAGTTTGTCGGCAAACCTTACCGCGGCAATATGACAACAACGACCATCGTCACAAATAAAGGCCGCACAATAATGATACAGCACGATGTGACTTCACCGAACACATATTCAAGAATTCATAAGGTAAGCGGTACGAAGGGATCAGCGCTGAAGTATCCTCTTCCTGCAAAGATCGCCTTTGGTGACAGCTGGATTACAGCCGAGGAGATGAAAGCCCTCGAGGAAAAATATTCCCCGGCAATCGTGAAAAGGGTAGGTGAGCTTGCCAGGCAGGTCGGCGGCCATGGCGGAATGGATTTCCTCATGGACTGGAGACTTGCTGACTGCCTGAGAAACGGGCTTCCTCTTGATCAGGATTGTTACGACGCTGCACTATGGAGCTCGATAGCGCCGCTCAGCGAAAAATCTGTTGCAAGCAGGTCCACTTCAGTCGATGTTCCTGACTTTACAGGAGGCTCCTGGAAGACAAACAAACCTGTTGATATTCTCCTGGAGAAAGGGGGAACTACCAAAGCAATTAGGACTGTTCCAAAAAGACCAAACTAAACGGGGGTTCAAAGTTCAAAGGTTCAATGTCCAAGGGTGATGCCATTGAACCCTGAACCTTGGACCTTCAACTAGAATAGCCCCGATATTTTCCCGTTTTCGTCCACGTCTATCCTCTCCGCCGAAGGCTCGGGAGGAAGACCCGGCATCCTCATTATCGTGCCGGCTATTGGTACCACAAAGCCGGCTCCTGATGAGAGCTCGACTTCCCTTATCTTGAAAGTGAATCCTTTCGGTACTCCTTTCTTATCTTCATTGTCAGATAGGGATTTTTGTGTTTTGGCAATGCACACTGCGAGATCAGGCAGCTTCAGATCATTGATCTTCCTGATCTGTTGTTTGGAAAGAACGGAGTATTCAACATGATCAGCGCCATACATTTTCAGGGCAACAGTCTCGATCTTCTTCTCCAATGGCCAGTCAAGTTCATAAATTGTACTTGAACAGTCTGTACATTCAGCAACTGCATCAATTACCATTTCTGCCAGGGTGGCTGCGCCCTTACCACCTTTTGCCCACGATTCATTGAGGGCACAGCCGACGTTCATTGATTTGCAATGCTTTGAGAGCAGCCTGAGCTCGGCGGGGGTATCTGTTTCAAAATTATTTATTGATACAACCGGGTTGAATCCAAAATACCTGATATTCTCAATGTGCTTGTCAAGGTTACCGAACCCGGCTTCAAGGGCCTGGAGATTTTCAGCATGCAGTTCCGACAGCTTCAGTCCACCATGATATTTCAATGCTCGGACAGTTGCGACGATCACCACGGCATGTGTTTTCAGGTTTCCGAATCGGCACTTGATATCAAAGAACTTCTCGGCTCCGAGTTCAGTGGCAAATCCTGCTTCCGTTACAACATAATCGCTGAATGTCAGCCCAATTTTTGTGGCAACTATAGAGTTGGTGCCCTGTGCGATATTTGCAAAAGGCCCGCCATGAATAATGGCCGGCGTACCTTCGAGTGTCTGCACGAGGTTGGGTTTGAATGCATCCCTTAGAAGGGCCGTCATTGCACCGTTGGCCTTCAGGTCGCGTGCAAAAACAGGCTTGCTGTCATATGTGTACCCTATGAAGATGTTGCCGAGCCTTCCCTTCAGGTCCATGAGGTTTCGTGACAGACACAGGATTGCCATTATTTCAGAGGCAGCTGTAATGTTGAATCCCGATTCACGGGGGACACCCTGCTTTGTTCCTCCCAATCCGATAACTATGTCGCGCAGGGAACGTTCATTCATATCCATCACGCGTTTCCATGTTATTGTACGGGGATCGATGTTGAGATTATGGTGGATATTCTGTATATTATTGTCAATCAGTGCAGCCAGGAGATTATTTGCTTTCTCAATAGCAGCCATATCACCGGTAAAATGAAGGTTTATGTCCTCCATCGGAATGACCTGTGAGAAACCTCCGCCAGCGGCACCACCCTTGATGCCAAATACCGGGCCCAGTGATGGTTCCCTGATCACTACTATTGCCTTTTTTCCGATATAGTTTAATCCCTGTGCAAGCCCTATCGAAGTTGTCGTCTTTCCTTCTCCAGGCGGTGTCGGTGTAATGGCTGTGACAAGGATAAGCTTTGCACGGTTTGCCCTTGATTCATCTATGAGGCTGACCGGGATCTTGGCTTTGTACCTGCCGTAAAGTTCAAGGTGATCGGGATTGATGCCAAGCTTTTCTGCAATTTCTGTTATTGGCCGTATGGCTGCGCTTTGGGCTATTTCTATATCGGTTTTCATTATATGATTCGTTTTCCCTTTGTGTTCCTTAGTGATGAACTTTGTGTCCTTTGTGGTTAAGGTTTTATTTTTTTTTACCACGAAGGGCACAAAGGTTTACACAAAGGTCACTAAGGGAGTTTTGCTTTAATGATTTCAGAAAATTCTCTTACTATTCTTTGTACTTCCAACGCGTGTTTAATATCAGGCATAACGTCTTCTTTGTTGCCCGTCAGGAAAATATAATGGGCATGAATCATCGCCCTCAGCCAGCCTGCCGGTACATGCCCCGATGGGAAAGATGTGACCCCCGGATAATTGCTGCCTGTATTTTTTCTTGTCCATGTTCCGGTTTCCTCGAGATAGTATTCGAGGTAATCGGGATTTTGGGAAGAAAATCGAAGGCACCCTTTTGTGCAGTAAAATTCCATTGAAAGCGTATCTCCTGAGCCGGAAGCTATGCGGCTGGCGGAAAGTGTGCCTGCTGCGCCAGTCTCACTGTCACTCAGAGTAATGAGGCTGAACAGGTCGGAATAAGGATCCACATCGGGAAACTTTCCTGCTTTTAAAGCTTCATTTACTTTGAGACCGTTCCCCAGGAACGCCACCGCAAGACTTATTGCATGGGAACCAAGATCAGCCATGGCACCTCCATCCGGTGAAGGAGTAAGCCTGTTGGCACGTTTGTCGCGGTAAGATTTCTGAAGATAATCGCCGTGGAAATATTTAATTTCAAAATGAAGAGGCACTCCCAGGACACCGGATTTCCAAACATTGACAGCCTCTCTTACTGCAGTCATAAAGAGGTACTGAAACCCTGCCTGTATTGTTACATCGGGCCGCCGGGCTGAAAGTACGGTCATTTTAAATTCTTCATCTTTGCCGGAGCACAGCGGTTTTTCTATGTAGATCCTTTTTATGGAAGGCATCTTCAGTGCTTCCGAAAAATGGTCGAAATGAACGCTGTTTGGTCCGAGGATATAAACAGTGTCAATCTCATTGTCGGTAAAGAATTGGCGGGGTGATACTGCTTTACTGAAGCCAAAATCAGCAGCAAAGCTTTCCCTGCTCTGAACGGATGCTGATGAAACCGACACCAGGCTGACCTCCGGTGCATCCCTATAATAGTATTTCAGGGAGTTGATTGCAAAGGCATGGGGCCTGGCTATTCCGCCGGCGCCGATGAAGCCGATTTTAATTTTCCCGGGCATTTAACAAAGATAGAATAAAGTGCCTAGAGTGCCTAGAGTGCACTAGAGTATTTAGAGTACTTAACTTTATGGACTTTAGTGCACTTTAGCTCACTTTAGGCACTTCTTAGTAAATTTGGATAAACTAATTCATTGTGCCATGATAGTCACCTGCGTTTATGTGAAAGTAAAGCCGGAATTCATTGATGATTTCATCAGGGAATCGACAGCGAATCATCTTGAAGCAGTAAAGGAACCCGGCAACCTGAGATTCGATTTCATCCAGGAAGCGGAAGACAAAACAAGGTTCATGCTTTATGAAGCGTATGAATCTGAGGATGCTTCCGCCGCACATAAAAGCACGCCGCACTATCTAAGGTGGCGTGATGCCGTGAAGGATATGATGGCAGAGCCAAGAAAAGGGGTGAAGTACAATATTCTTTCAATCGCTCATCATTGAAATCCCGAAGATCTACCAGGGCAGTTCCATTTCTTTTTTCAATTCATCATTGGTTCTTTTCATCTCGTCTGTCAGGTCACGGTAAAGCTCGAAACTGCCATTCATAAGGCCCCGGTTTGCACGTCTTTCCTTTGCATTCACATCGGTGGTCTTGAACCATCCTGATCCGATCATGAAATCGAGCGAAGCCAGCTGCTTTACGCACATGCGGTACGATTCGCCTCTTTCTTTCTGGGTGCGGGTGACCTGGGGCCAGCTCCAGTCCAGGGGTCTTCCAAGTGAATCCCTTCCGAACTGGTACAGCTTTGAATCGATTGCCGGGACGCTCCATTCGCCGATTATCACAGGCCTTTTTGTACCCTCATGCAGCTTTTTCATTATCTCCAGTTCACCAGGATTAAAACCGATCATGTTGTTGTCGGGATAAATGTTCATGCAGATAAGATCATATTTTCCCCACAAATCGATGGTCCTGTACAGGTGAGGCATTGCGCCGAGATGAAGCCTGTTCGATATTACAATGTGATCAGGATCCAGCCCTTTTACGAGGTTATATGTAAAATCAATGTACTCGCCCATCATTCTGCGCTCGAAGGCCATGAAATCTGGCCAGGAAGGATCATCCCAATCCTTTGGCTCAGGCTTGTCTGCAATTATGCTGTCGAATTTTACATAGTTGTATGTTGCGAACCTGGAGCTCCATGCCTTATTCAGGTTTTCGACAGTGCCGTATTCCTCCTTCAGCATTTTGATAAATTCCTTTGAGGAATAATCGGCCCAGATGAACCTGAAAAGATCGTCATAGTCCATTTCATTATCGATGTACCATCCGGCAAACCATTTTTTGCCCTTGTTCGCGGCAATCATCTTTTCAGCTTTAGCAGTTGCCAGCTTTCTCCATTCAGGGTTAAAAGGATCTACGACCCAGTGCCCTGACTTATTCAGGAGGTTCCCGTTCTTGTCCCTTGCATAGGCTTCCTTCATGTCTCCTGCATCGGAGAGGTTCATAACCTGGGTGAGTGGCATGTATGTTTTTCCTGAATTGCACCTTTCATCAGTGACAGAGGCAAGGCCCTGCCCGGTCCAGCCTGCGAACCAGTTAAAACCACAATCATTATTGAGAATGCCGTATGTGCTTCTTGCCACTTCTTCGTGGGTGCTCCCGTATGTTGTCCTGAACCAGTCGCTTTTTGCGGCAGGATCATTGAGATTCGGCATGTCGCCCACTGATGCAATGGCCCATTCAGGATTGCCGTCGGGGTCAACGTACCACCATCTTGTGCTGTCTTTTTCAACCCTGAAGAATCCCGTTGCGGCAAATTTCCCTTTTTCACTCTTCCCCACAGGTGATGGTTCCGGCCGGCGCCTCCATTTTTCAAATGCTGCAACGTCAGTTTTTGAGGCTTCTCGGAATTCAATATCATCCAGCCAGATGCTTCCTTTTGTTCTTATCCAGCAATAAAAGCTGAGATCGAGCTCTTTTGCATCAGCCGGTATGTTGTCGAGAAGGATGAAATGCTGCTGCCAGCTGTCGCTGTTGCTTATGGATTTCTTGTAGGTAACGGTCGGTGCAGTATCGCATTTTACCTTGAATTGTGAGACCAGTGCAAGAGGATATTCATCGATCCCCTTTGTCTTGTACCAGAAGCACAGAATGTACTTTTTGGCGGGGTCTATCTTTACCGGTGAAGCAGATTTTAATCCTGTCTGTTGCCAGGGGTAGCACCAGACCCGTGCGATTTTAAAGGAAGCTTTACCTGAATGGGAAACGGAAGTGTCGGTTCCCAGAATATGACTCTGAACATTCCTGGTCACCATCCCGGACCATCCTTCAGGTGCTTCACCTGAACCCGTTTCAAATCCCGGGTTTGTCAGCAGGTTCTGTGGTTGTGAACATGAGGTAATGAAGAAAGCTGAAACGAGAAGATGAAGGAACATTTTCATGGCAGGTTGTTTTGGAGGTGAAATTTCAGTGTTTAGGATCTCTTTTTGATTTTAAATACAATACGATGGTATGGACATTATCGATCCAAACTCCATTTGCCGGATCAGCCGCATATTTGCACAATTCCCCGAGAGTTGAAAGGAGAGTGGTTTGCCTTCCCGAATCATCGATTTCATGCCCTGCAAACACTATCCATTTTCCCGTTTTCCTGGCAGATTCGATGATTGCCATGACCTGTTCGAATGTTTTACCATCGAGCTCTATTCCTGTCAGCTGGGCAAAGTCGCAGTAAGCAGGATCATTCGGTCCTTCATCAAGCCATCCCCTTCCGCTCTCGAACATAGAAGCGACAAGCGGGATATAGCTTTTCAGATTGGATCCTCTTCCGACATAAGTCTGCCCGCAAGGATAAGCATAGGATATTGCGTCGACTCCGATGAATTTCTCTATAAACCTGTTTGCGGAATCAAGCTCTGCAGCCATCTTTTCAAGGGTGTAATCTTCCAGCGCCTTATCCCTTGCCCAGTCGAAGTTGCCCGTACAAGGGTGTACAACTGAATGATTCCCGATCTCATGCCCGTTGGCTGCCGCCTTTTTCCATGCTTCAATACGTTGTTTTGCATTGTCAGGCGAAATATAGAAGGTACCCTTTATCCCATACTTATCGAGCAGGGGAAGGCCTTTATCAGGCTGGCTCAGCCGTGCATCATCGAATGTCAGGCTTATGGCAACCTGTTTCCCTTCAGGCCATTTGAAATCATATTTTGCCGTGGTATTTGCTTTGTCATAAGACTGGGCAAAAGAACCAACCATGCAGGAAATACATATAAAGACGATCAGAATAATATTCTTGGAGTTCTTATTGATATTTTTCATAACTAAATTGATAAAGGTCAATCAGCTGTTGCATGCCTTAACGAACTGCTTTGCTGCAGCTTCAATCTCTGCATCGGTCGAATTTATGTTTATTCCCCATCCGGCGCCAAGGCCCCCGTCGACAACGCCGACACTGATGTTCATTGCCCTGCTCAGGATATCGTCGGTTTTCGGGTACGAACCTTTGGTATGAGGCTGTCCGGCTTTCTTCAGATAATTCATGACGTGCTCCATATTGAAGTAGACATGCCAGCCGCTCTGATCAATGGTTTTGGAGCCGAGAGCTTTTGAAACTTTCCGGGCCTGTTCTTTCGTATCAAAAATAACAGTGCACAGCGTTCCGCAATCATTATCAGGATCGTTGAGTGTTCTGAACCTGAAACCCCTGGCTTCAGATATCATGCTCCTGAACTTTGCTCTCTTTTCACGCAATGTCGAGGTGATCTTATCAAGTTTTTTGAGCTGTGCGAGTGCTACCGCAGCAGTAAGCTCGTTCATCCTGAAGTTTAACCCGAGTACATTCCTGGTGCCTACCTCGACACCGAAACGGTTCGGTTTATGGCCCTGGTCGTGCACCCCGAAAGCTGTTTCATAAAGCTTCTCGTCATTTGTGACCACAAAGCCTCCATCGCCGCTGTTTATGGTCTTGAAGATATTCAGCGAGAATGCACCGATATTGCCAATTGTGCCTGCTTTTTTTCCCTTGTATGAGGCTCCGGCAGACTGGCAGCAGTCTTCGAGAACAAGAAGACCATGCTTCTTTGAAACAGCCATGATCCTGTCCATGTCGCACATGTTTCCAAGCATGTGAACAGGCATTATCGCTTTTGTGCGGGGAGTGATCCTTCTTTCGATGTCATTCGCATCCAGAGTGAGGCTTTCATCGATCTCCGACAGGACCGGAATTATACCGGGAAATATGACCGATGAATAGCTGGCAACAAATGTGTATGCCGGTACTATTATCTCATCACCAGGCTTCAATCCGAGCGCAACCACCGATGCCAGCAGTGATGATGTTCCTGAAGAGGTTGCCAGTGCAAACCTTGCTCCCGAATATTTCGCAAGCTCTTTCTCGAGATCTGACACTTTGTGCAGGAAATTGCTGTCGCTCTCGCTCCCGTACCTGAATAAATATCCTGTCTTCAGCACTTCCATTGCTGATTCAATTTCTTCGTTGCCAAACCAATATGAACCCGGACCTGCCATTGTACCTCCTTTTATTTGCTAATTTACTATTTTGTACAGTTGATAGTGTTACAGGAGATACAATTAAGAATTTTTTTGCAGTTTTGAACAGAACTCACGAATTCTCATCAGACAGATACTATAAATCATGCAATATGGAATTCTTTAAACTTGTAAGAGTCTTTTTAGTCGCGATTATTTCAATAATTATTTATGGCTGCAGCAGTGAAAACCAGGAAATGACATTTGCTTTCATCGGCGACCATCATTATTTGTTGACAGACAGTATCAGGTCTGACAAGCTGATCCTCGACATTGCAGAAGAAATGGGAGCTCTCGGGAACCCACCTTCCTTTACTGTATTGTCGGGTGATTTTTTCCATGGCAACAATAAAGCCAATGTCAGCGACGAAGCTGATATGGCATTCGATAAATTCAAAAAAGGTATTCATATGCCGTTCTTCATTTCGAGAGGTAATCACGATTCAAGAATTCATTTTGAAAGAAATGCTTTTCCTCTGTTCTCTGAAGAGCTTGGAAAAAAAATATCGAGATCCTATTTCTCCTTTGATAAAGGAAATTGTCACTTCATCATGCTCGACAATCTTGAGAAAAATCCCGAAATAGCTGATTCCATGCTGCTGTGGCTGGGGAACGACCTCGAGTCGGCAAGAGCAAACACCCGTATCAAACACATTTTTGCTGTTGCACACGATCCCTTGTGGATTGTGGCAAGAGCAGGCTTCAATAATGCCGGTTTTGCATCAAAAGCATCATTGTTGCTTGCCCGGTACAAGATAGATGCATATCTCTGCGGGCATACTCATAACAAGACTGTTACTGTGCGAAAAATCAATGGACAGCCCCTGACCCAGATAATGGACGCTGCTGTCGTTGAGAAAGGCCGTTTGTTTATGCTTGCACCTTTCATGAAGCATGTTAGTCCGCAACCGGCAGATATTTCACGCCCGGGTATACTACCGCTCGAGGAAGGCCATATGATTTTTGTCCCGGAATCCGAGCGTGATTATTATTATGGCTACCAGGAAGGAAGCACGAGCAGCTACTATGTTTTCACAGTTTCGGATACGGCTGTCCGGGCCGACTGGCACGTGCTCGGTAAGGGTGTTGTGAGATCATTCATGTGGAAAGAGCCCGGGAAGCTCACTGATCTTATTACTCCTGATAAAGAGGATGGACCTGCTGTGAAGGAAGCTGACCTGGGTAACGTTTCTGAGGCATGGCTTTACGCCGCTCCCTGGATTGAAAAAGATTCAGTAAAGGCACCTGTAATGATAAATGGAGTTAAGGCAGGAGCTATTGAAATCAGCAGGAAAAATATGGCAGCATCTCCTTTCTGGAATAAAACTGAGCTCCCGATCGATGCAAAAGCTCTGAAAGCGATAACGATGAACAATGAGATAAGTATCATTAATCCTTCAGAAGCAAGATTCGGAATATCACACCTTTTTCTTCTTGTTAAATTAAGCGACGGAAGGTTTGCAAAGACAAACATTGCTTCAAAAGTTCTGACTTCATTCGATCCTTCGGAAGGAGAATATCCTTCTTTTCCTGCGCGTGAACTCATCGAATCAGTCAAAACAGGAGAACCACTGGCTAAGATGAACCTTACTTTTGATAAATTTTATTAAAAATTAACTTTTCTTTTAAATAGCGCACTGCAGCTTGCCGGATCTTACTGGACTTTTGCCGATATATTGATATCTTTATAATATCAAATCATATATACCTTGATAAAAGCTTTTCAGTTTACGGGAATCCCGAAAATTATTTTCGGTAGCGGGAGTGTGAAGAAGCTGCCGGAGATAATTTCAGCTTACGGAAAGAAAATGATGCTTGTTACTGGACGCTCTTCATTCATGCAAACAAGACAAGCTGCTGAGCTGCTCGACATTCTTTCTCAAAAATCAATTATTCATTTTCATGTCGCCATTGAGGGTGAGCCGACACCCGAAATGATAGACAAGGCAGTAAGTGAGTTCAGGAATGAAAAGCCTGATTTGGTTGTTGCGATCGGGGGCGGATCCGTGATGGATGCAGGAAAGGCTGTTGCTGCAATGCTCACCGTAAAAGACGGTACGGTTACTTACCTGGAAGAAATCGGGACCAGAGAACATCCGGGCAGCAAGATCCCTTTCATTGCCGTGCCAACCACTTCAGGAACCGGTAGTGAGGCAACAAAAAATGCAGTTATTTCCCGCACCGGTAAAAATGGTTTCAAGCGTTCCCTCAGGCATGAGAATTTCGTTCCAGAAGTCGCGCTTGTCGATCCTGAGCTCACATTGACCTGTCCGGCTGATGTTACGGCAGCAAGCGGTATGGATTGTTTCAGCCAGCTTACCGAAGCCTATCTTTCCACAAAAGCCAGCGAGTACACCGATGCGCTTGCACTTAAGGGGATCAGGGCAGTAAAGGATTCTCTTCTCCCTGCTTTTACGGATGGTGGCAATATCGAAGCACGCATGGGGATGTCCTTTGCGGCGCTCACCTCGGGGATATGCCTGGCGAATGCGGGACTTGGAGTTGTACACGGATTTGCTTCCTCGGTAGGCGGCTTATATGACATTCCTCACGGCCTGATATGCGGTACCCTGATGGCTTCAGCAAACGAAATTACAGTAAGGGAACTTGAGAGATCATGGGAGAATCCTGAAGCATATAAAAAATATGCAAAGCTCGGGAAGATCTTTGCAGACGACAGGATCAGGTCAGACAAATATTATATCGAAAGCTTCATTGCATATCTTCATTATCTTACTGCTAAGCTCGGTCTGCCGGGACTTGCATCGGCAGGGGTTGAAACAGCAGCCATCGATGAGATATGCTCGAATACAGGATCAAAAAATAATCCTGTCAGACTGGGTAAGGATTCACTTATTCAAATAATAACAAGGAGAATGGTCTGATGAATAAAGCCTGGTTCAGGTTTTATGAGGAGCTGAATGATTTCCTTCCGTCTTCGCGGAGAAAGCAGGAATTCATGTTTGAGTTTGAGAATGACCCATCTGTGAAAGATGTTATTGAATCGCTCGGTGTACCGCATCCGGAAGTTGATCTGATACTTATCAATGGCGGGTCGGCAGATTTTTCCCGCAAGCTGCAGCACGGCGACCGCGTCTCGGTATACCCAGTTTTTGAAAGCCTGGATATTTCAGATGTTCAGCATCTCAGGCCGGCACCGCTGAGAGAGACAAAATTCATCCTTGATGTACATCTTGGCAAGCTTGCCAGGTACCTGCGTTTATCCGGTTTTGACAGCGAGTATGATCCCGGGTTAAAGGATAATGTAATAATAAGCAGGTCTTTATCCGGGAAAAGGATAATCCTGACAAGGGATAAAATGCTTTTGAAAAACAGAAGGGTTACGCATGGATATTTTGTCAGATCGGCAAATCCTCATGTGCAGATTGAAGAGGTTGTCCGCAGGTTCGACCTTGCATCACAGATGAAGGCTTTCACCAGGTGCCTGGAGTGCAATGTCCGGGTGGAGGATGTTTCGAAAGAACATATCATTGACAGGCTGCCGGAAAAGACAAGAACGTTTTACGACAGGTTCTGGATATGCCCTTCCTGCAAACGGATCTATTGGGAAGGGTCGCATTATGAGAGGATGAAGGAGTTTGTGGAGAAACTGAGAATTTCCGGAAATTCCTGACAAGAGTCTGCAAAATATATTAATTTAGATTAGTGCTAATATCACATGTGTGGAATGGATTCCATTATATCGTGCCTGCAGCACTGAAACTCATTGTACATCTGGTTTCTATCGATATGTTGTGCCTACGGCACTGGTGATCTAAAAAACCCATGGATATTCTACCGATATGTCATGCCTACGGCACTGTTGAATTTTTCAGTTATGGAATTTTCAGCTGTCCCGAATGGACAATATATTGGTAGAATAAATGAA